>QHVX01000285.1:718-7039 GCA_003222375.1 Acidobacteriota bacterium | reverse complement strand
CGCCGGAACGGCCGTCGACTTGATCTGATTGGCGACAAAGCCCGCGGCCCGGCCAGCGTCGCGAACATCCTGATGCTCGCCGACGCAGAGAATCGGTGTCAGCCCCGACTCGATGGCAACCTCCAGCTTCCGCGCGATCCAATCGTCGGATTCGCCAAACAGAGTGCGCCGCTCCGAATGGCCGAGGATGACGAACGCAGCGCCACAGTCGCGCAACATGTCTGCTGAGACCTCGCCGGTAAATGCGCCGGAATGTTGATCGGCACAATTCTGTCCGGCCAGCGCAACCTTGCCGGCCATCTCTTTCAGATACGGAAACGGCGGAGCGACGACGACCTGCGTACCAGTAGGCGGACGCAGATTTCGCACGTAGGCCGCAATGCCGTCGGGCGGCAAGTTCATCTTCCAGTTCGCGACGGCGTACCGTCCGGGCATGTCCGCGTCAGTGTACCTATAATCGAGAAGATGCCATTGCCGGAATCTGACGCAATTCCGTACGAGGCGCACGACTTACGCGGCGAGCGACTGCTGGTGCTGGCGCCCCATCCTGTGGAGGGCTCCTCGCCCTTCACCTTCGCGACGGGCGGCAGGTGCGGGCGGTGATCGTGACGGATGGAGCAGAGGCGGGAAATGCAGAGATTCGCGAAGACGAATCGCAGCGCGCCCTATCGATCCTCGGCGCCGTTCCGGTCGATTTTTTTCGTTTCCGCGATCGACACCTCGATGAAGATGCGGATGCGCTGAAGACTCGACTTCGGGGAGTCCTCATCGATTTCAAACCCGATCTCATCGCCGTTCCCAGTCCCGTCGAGATCCATCCCGATCACGTCACGTTATCCCGCGCTTTTTGCGAGCTGATTCAGAACGACGCGTCGCTCTTCGCAGCGCTGGCCGTCGCACGCGTCGCGTTTTACGAAGTCGGCTATCCGATCCGGCCTAACACGCTGGTCGATATCACGCCGGTGGCGGCAAAGAAGTACGCCGCCATCACGTGTCACACCTCGCAACTCGCGTTTCGCGACTACGTCAGCTATGCCCGCGGGCTCAACGCGTATCGTGCGATGACGCTGGAGCCGACCACACACTACGCTGAAGGATATTGGGTCGGACCGCTGCCGGCGTTGCGGACGATTCCGTTCTCATCGATTCGAGACATGGTCGGCGCAGCGCCGCGGATCGAGGTCGAAGCCGAGCCGCTGCCGGTCAGCGTCGTCGTGCGCACAAAGGATCGCCCCGCGCTGTTGCATCACGCGATCGATTCGATTCGAGCAACGCGCCATCCGGCGGAGATCGTCGTCGTCAACGATGGTGGCCAGCAGCCGCAAGTCGCCGACGTGCGAGTCGTCAATCTCGCGCAGTCCGCCGGCCGGTCCGAAGCGATGAATCGCGGTGTTCGCGCCGCGAAGTCGGCCTTCATCGCGTTTCTCGACGACGACGATCTCTTCTATCCGGAACATCTCTCGACGCTCACGGCTGCGGCGCGCGGATCGCAACATGCCGCCTGGTACAGCGATGCTGTCTCGGCGTTCGTGCGCGTCGGTGCGTCCGGCGATTATGAAACGCATTCCCGGATGCGGATCTTTGGTCAGGACTTCGACCGCCAGGGCCTGCTGGTTGACAACTACATTCCGCTGACCACGGTTCTCGTGCCGCGCGAAACATATCTCGACATGGGAGGCTTCGATCCGGCGTTCGATCTCTTCGAGGATTGGGATTTTCTGATCCGGCTTTCGCAGCGCGGAACACTCGTGCACGTCCCGCGGATCACCTGTGAGATCCGGCATGTCGAAGGCGCAGGATCGATCACACTCGAATCGCCGGAGGGCTCGACGCGATTCCGCGAGGCCAAACTGCAGATCTGGAAGAAGCACGCGGAGCACATCGACCAATCGGTCTTCGCGAACGCAGTCGAAAAACAGAAGAAGCGACTGTCGGCACTACTCAACGACGCGGTCGAAGCGCGCGGCCTGCAGAATCACCTCGAGGTCGACGTCGCGCGCCTGCAGCGCGAGAAGGCGACGCTGAGCGCGGAGATCCAGGCCCTGCACAATCGCGTGAACGAAGCGCTGATGCGGATCAGTCATCTCGAAGGCGCAAACGCCGAGATCCGCAATGCGCTCGCGGCTGCCGAAGCCGATCGCCATGAAAAAGGCGTTCGTCTGAAGGATGTGCAGGCAGCGTTCGCCGAATCGCAGCAGACCAATGCCGCGCTTTTCGCGGAAGTCGGTCGATTGCAGGACCTGCTCGATCAGATCTTCAAGTCGCGCACGTGGAAGCTGCACGCGATCGTCGAGCGGATGAAGGGTCGCGCGTGACACGCATCCTGCTCGTCTGCCCGGAGCCCCTCGGCCACGGCCATCCCGCGGGTGTGGGAATTCGATTTCTCGAAATGCAGAAAGCGCTTTCCGCGGATGGTCACAACGTCACGCTACTTTCTCCGCCGATGACACCGGAAACGCTGCTGCAGCAGAGCAACGACGCCGACGTCGCGATCGTGCAGGGTCACATCACGAACGAATTTTTTGCGCACGCCCGCCCGGTCCCGACAGTCGTCGACCAGCACGATCACGCAACGGTCATCAATGCGTTGCTGCGCGGAGATTTTTTCCTGTGCGCGTCGAAGTCGCAGCGCCTGTTCTGGCTCGGGATGATGCTGGCAGCCGGAAGAGTGAATCCGATTGCCTTCGACAACGATGCCAGCCTCGAATCGCTGATCGCGGTCGCGCCGTTCGGCGTGCCCCCGCCCCGCCCGCGTGATGGCGCCGCGGAACCGCGCGTGCTTTTCGGCGGCATCTACGATTGGTACGACCCGATCCTGGCCATCGACACGATCGCGCTCGTCCGCCAATCGCTGTCGAACATTTCGCTGACGTTCAACAAACATCCGAACCCTTCCCTCACGCCGCAGGGAAGACTCGCCGAGGCGATGGAACACGTCAGGAAGAAGCGATACGAGTCCTTCGTGCGATTCGAACCGTGGTTCGAATACGAGCGGCGCGGCGAGTTCTTCGATCAATTCGAGACTGCGCTGCTGACCTTTCCGCAGTCGCTCGAAACAGAGTTGTCGATGCGCACGCGCGTCTACGACTTTTTATGGGGTGGATTGCCGATCGTCAGCAGCCCGGCGCCCGGGACGGACGAAATTCTCGCGCGCTACGGCTGCGGAATGACGATCGATTCCAATTCGCCACGCGCATTTGCTGACGCGCTTCTTCAGGCATTTTCGAAACGGGCTGCTCTTCGTGAAGGCACACAGCGCTTCGCCAGCGATCATCAATGGCCGGATGCGCTTCGCCCGCTGCGCGATTTTTGCCGGCATCCGCGCATCGACGCGAACAAAGACGCCTTCGCGATCCGGCTGCAGTTGCCGGAGCGCCCGGCGTCGATCCTGGAGCGGCTGAAGCGGCGCATCGGGGGCGTGTCCTGATCGCCGTCGACGTCATCGTCGTCAACTGGAACGGCCGCAAACACACGCTCGCCTGTCTCGAAGCGGTCTCGGCGCAGCTCGCCGAAGTCGAAGGCGCGTCGATCACAGTCGTCGACAACGGCTCGACCGACGGCAGCATCGGCGCGATCGTGCGCAAATTCCCGCAGGTACGGCTCCTTCCGCTCGGAAAAAATCACGGATTCACCGGCGGCATCGTGGCGGGCGTGGCGCGATCGCAGGCGCGCAACATCGCACTGCTCAACAATGACGCAGTCCCGGAAGCCGGCTGGCTGGCAGCACTCGTCGATGCCATCGACAAGGCCCCTGACGACGTGATCTCCGTCGGCGGAAAGATCGTCGACATGAGCGGAGAGCTCATTGACTTTGTCGGCGGCGTGATGACCTTCGACGGCCACGCCTTTCAGAATGGATTTCGATATCCGATCGGATCGCGCGGCGAGCCGCTCAGCGGCGATGAGCTTTTCTTCGCCTGCGGCGGCAACATGATCTCCCGCCGCGAGCCTTTTCTCACCCTGGGTGGCTTCGACAATGACTATTTCGCGTATCTCGAGGACGTCGATTTCGGCTGGCGCTCGTGGCTGGCGGGCCATCGGGTGCTGTACGAGCCGCGGGCGACCGTGCGTCACGCCTCCAGCGCCACCAGCGCACGGCTGGGCGAGTTCGAGCGCGGCGTTCTCTTCGAGCGCAACGCATTGCAGACAGTGCTGAAAAACTACGAGGATGATCTTCTTCGCGACGTCGCGGGATCGATCTTTTACGCATACCTGCATCGTCTGCATCACTACGTGACGATGCGCAATCGCGGCGCGGCGGAGCTCAAGCGTGCGCCACTTTCGTTATCGGCGCCGCTGAAGAATGGATTCTGGTCGCGCGTTCGCAAGCGGCTGAATCGCGACCGCCCTCTCGCGACGATTGAAGATCCGTTGACGGCGATGCAGTTTCGCGCTTTCGAATGGGTGGTCAGCAATGCCGACAAGATCGCGCAGAAGCGCAGCGTTGTGCAGCGGCTGCGCCGCCGCTCCGATCGCGAAATCTTCGATCGATTCCCGCTCCACCTCGTGCCGACCTATCCCGGCGACGAATCGCTGATGAACAGCGCGCTCTTCCGACTTCTGCGTCCGCCCTTGCCGTCGGTCGAGAAGAATCTGGGCGATATCATGCGGACGTGAGTCGATTTCACGTCCGTGGCGTTTTTTGGCGGCAGCTCCTGGTCTTCGCGATTCACAACGTGCCGGCGTGGATCCAGCCGATGATCCTGGCCTTCTGGTGCCTCTTTTTCCTGACGTGGGGGACGGGCCGGCGCGGCGTGATGCGCAATCTGAAGTCGATCAAGCCTGGTTCGACGACCATCGTCAATTTTTTCCGCTGCTATCGCGTCTTCTGGAATTTCGCATGGGCGATGGCCGACGCTGTCTGTTTCAAAGAGCGAGGCATCATGCCCGATTTCGAATTCGTCGGCTGGCAGCATTTCGAGGCGATGCAGCGCAGCGGCGGGGCAATCCTCCTCACCGCCCACATGGGCAGCTACGACCTCGGCGCCCAACTGTTCGCGGAGAATTCGTCGCAGCGGATCATCATGGTGCGCGCTCCGGAGGTCGATCCTAAGACGCGTGAGTTCGAGGAAGCGCGCTTATCGGACAAAGTGCAGACCGAGTTCAACGTCAAGGCTACTGATCTTGCGCTCGATCTCTTGCGCGCGATCCGCGACGGCGGCATCGTCGCGATTCAAGGCGATCGCGTGACGCCGGGGGTGAGCGACTTGCCGGCGACCTTGTTCGGCAGGACAACGCGCTTGCCTGCCGGACCGTTCGCCCTCGGCATGACAGCGCGCGTACCGATCTACCCGATCTTCATCGTGCGCCGCGGGCGGAGACGTTATCGTTTAGTCGCGTGTGAGCCGATCAGCATCGGAGCGACGCGAGATCGTGAAGCCGCTTTCTCGGAAGCGATGGCGAAGTGGACCCGCGAGCTCGAGCGCGTCATTCGCGCTTCGTGGTATCAGTGGTTCATGTTCGAGGAGATGGCGTGACAGCCTATCGCGATTGTCCGGAGGCACGATGGTTCCCGTCGCGATACCGCTTCGCGCTGCCGCGATTGATTGCCTATGTCCGCAGCCGTTTTCCAACGCGACCGCGCGCGGACGTCGACCACATCATGCTGACCATTGATCGCGATCAGACAGTTGGCGAGCAGTATCCGATCTCAGTCTGGATGCTGGCGAGCGTGACCTGCTATGTCGCTGCGGTCCTTCACGTGCGGTGGTTGGCGGTGGCGCCCTTCATTGCGATTGCCTTGATGCAATTGACGATCGTTTCGGTCGGCATCATCGGGCCGCTGCACGAGAATCATCTGCACCGCACCTCGATGTCTTTGTTCGGCCTGATGTTCATCGCCTCGGCCTGGTTTGCGATGTCGAAATCGCCGGTGCGCTACGTCGCCTGGTTTTTTCTCGGCATCGCCGGCCTCAATGCGATGGCCTTTCTTGTCATGATCGCGCTGCGCAAATCGGTCCGCGAGCTGGAGCGGCGATGCGAACCCTGATTGTCGGGCTCGGCTGGTTGTCGCCGTTCGTCCCGATCGTTCTGTGGCCGCACACGAGGATCTACGGCTTCGTGATCATGGCCGCGCTGCATGCGCTGTGGCTCTATCCGACTTTGACGGCGAATGTTCAGTGGTTCGGTCCGGTGGTCACGCACTTCTCGACGGAAGCGCGCGAAATCTGGCTGACGATCGATGACGGTCCGACCGCCGATACGCCCCAGCTCCTCGAGCTCCTCGCGGCACGCTCGGTCCGCGCAACGTTTTTCGTAATCGGCGCTGTCGCGGAACGGAGACCGGATCTGGTGAAGGCGATCCTCGCCGCGGGCCACTCG
>QHVX01000285.1:0-700 GCA_003222375.1 Acidobacteriota bacterium | reverse complement strand
TTCTGGTGTTTCCCACCGTCGTGGATCGAAGAAGAGATCGATCGATGCACGGCGATCATCGGCGATGTGCGACAGTTTCGCGCGCCAGTCGGGATGAAAAATCCGGCGGTGCATCCCGCGCTTGCCGCGCGCGGCATGCGCCTCATTGGATGGAGTGTCCGCGGATTCGACACCGTGACCGACGATCCGGCGCGCGTCGCTGCCCGCATCATCCCGCAGATTCAACCGGGAGCGATCGTCGTCATGCACCAGGGTTTGCCGCACTCGGTGCGATGCATCGAACGCGTCATTGATGACTTGCAGCGCGCGGGCTACGCGTTTGTGGTTCCTGACGCAGAGCGCCTGAGGTGAATGTCTTCCCGAGCGTAGCGAGGGAGCTGTGTGGGCGGGCGGTACGCAAATGTAAGCCATCGTACCAGCCATCCCCCAGGTTCCTCGCTACGCTCGGAATGACAGACTTTCAGAGCGCCTGAAAACGAACATGTAGTTGTTGAACGGCGTGCGGCCGAACATCGGCCGTACCTCTTCGCGAAAATTGCCGTTGAGCGAGCTCTCGATCGTCTCGCGCGTGGGGAAGAAGAGCCGCTCGGCCTTCAGCCATCCGCCGATGCGCGCCAACGTCTCCTGAGCGTAGGTCAGACGGTAACGGAGTGAGCCGTCGCGGATCCCATCGCGGATGATGATCGTTCCGCCCGCGGCC
>QHVX01000283.1 GCA_003222375.1 Acidobacteriota bacterium | reverse complement strand
GCTCGCCGGAATCTCCCAATACGCCGAGAATCCTCGGAAATGATCGATGCGGACGATGTCGGCGAATCGCAGCGCCGCGCGAAAACGCGAGATCCACCACCGATACCGTCGCTCGCGCATGACATCCCATCGATACAGCGGATTTCCCCAACGCTGTCCGGTCTCGCTGAAGTAATCGGGCGGAACGCCGGCGACGACGGTCGGCTCGCCATTTTCGTCGAGCTGAAACAGATCGCGATTCGCCCAGACATCGGCGCTGTCGCCTGCGACGTAAATGGGAACGTCGCCGAGGATTTCGATTTCGCGCGCGTCGGCAGCCTCGCGAATGGCAGCCCACTGCCGGAAGAAGAGAAATTGTATATATTTATGATAACTAATTTCTGCGGCGAGCTCGCGCTTCGTCGCGGAAAGTGCGGCTGGCTCGCGCATGGCAACCGCGCGCGGCCACTCGGTCCAGCGTGCCTCATTGTGACGTTTTTTCAGCGCGGCGTAGGCCGCCCAGTCGTCGAGCCATTTGTTGTCTTCTTCGAATCGCCGCTGCGCGTAGCGGTGATCCTCGCGCGCGTGCTTGCTGAAGTGCTCCCACGATTGCCGCAGCAGATCGTTCTTGAACTCCACGACACGATCGAAGTCGACGCGATCGTCCGGGAACTTTGGGATGCCGCTCAGCGCCTCGTCCGGCAGTAGTCCGTCGCGCACGAGGCGATCGGGAGAAATGACCAGCGGATTCCCGGCGTATGACGAATGACAACCGTACGGCGAATTTCCGTAGCCCGGCGGATTGAGCGGGAGCAGTTGCCAGATCTGCATGCCTGCGGTGCGCGCCCAATCGAGAAACGCGATCAGCTCATCGCCCAGATCGCCGATGCCATAGCGGCCGGGTAGCGATGTCGGATGCATCAGAACGCCGGCGTTGCGCGTCGTCATGCGCGGATCTCCGGGCTGATGGCGAGTTTTTCGCCGAGGGCGTCGAAATGCTGCAGCCAGCGCGTCGCGGTCGACGATCCGTTGCCCGCCGTCGCGGCGACCACCGGACGCACGAGCCTGCGCATCCGGTAGTACTCGTTCTGCGGCTTGCGGAGATCAACTTTGACTTGCGCTTCGCGCATCAGCGAGACGATGTGTTCCCACCGCTCGAGCCGCTCGAAGTCCTCCGGTTTGGCAGCGAACTCGATCGCCGTCCGCTCGACCGCGCGTTTTAGCGCCATCGACGTCGTCTCATCGAGCGCGACCCCTTCGTCCCGCGACTCGCGCAGGAGAACTTCGATTTCCGACAGCGGCATTTCTTCGCGATCGAGCAGCCGCCTGAGCTGCATGTTGACGTCGAATTCGGCGGCTGTCCGCAAGACTTTCGGAAGCGGGACGCCGAGGGCAGAGTGAAAGCGCATCAGCGGGTCGTAGCGCTCATGCAGTTGACGGAACGCGCTTTCCGCTTCGTTGAGAGTGGTGTCGCACAGCAGGTTGAGGATGCGGCGCTGTTCGTCGCGAAAGAGCGCGCGGATCGAAAGAAGCGGCTCGGCAAAATGCTCGTCGAGCACCCGGATAACCGACGCGACGCCGTTGACGCGCATGTCTTCGCTGAGATCGCGCTTCATGGCCTCGTAGTGAGCGCTGTCGGTTCCCGGACGCACGCCGCCGGTCAGCTCGGTCTCGCCGAGGTGAATGACCACGAATTCGAATTGCGCTTCTTCGCGCGTGATCACCGAGGTCGCGGTGATCGATCCGATGGCCATCTTGGCGCGGCCGGCGCGATAGGTCTCGAAGTCGTTCTGCCGGACGAGATAACAATAGATGCCCTCTTCCGACGAAAAGTTGTCGAACAGCGACGCCACGGCGTAGTGACTCGCCACGCGGCGCAGATCGAGCCGCATGGGCTTGACCTCACGCTCGTAGATCTGCTTGGCGTCGCCGTGATGCGGGAGGTTGCTTCGGGCGCTGGCAATGCGTTGCGTGAATTCGATCTCGATGCTGCGGCCGGAGAATTTCTCCGCGATCTGAATCGCGCGTGCGGCGTAGCGAAGGACCTGGACGGTTTCGATGCCCGAGATGTCGTTGAAGAACCAGCCGCAGCTCGTGAACATGAGCATGGCGTTGCGCTGCATCTCGAGCAGCTCCAGGATGAGTGTTGTGTGGGCAGGCTGCGTGGAATGTTTACCGATAAACCGCGCCACATTTTCTTCCGACCGATCGAGGATTACCTCGATGTAGTCGTCGCGCGCCGCCCACGGATCGCGAAGCAGATGCTTTCCCGCTTCCTCGAAGATGGTCGCACATTGATCGCGAAGCCAGTCGAGTCCTTCGCGGAGCGGCCCGCGCCACTGCTGTGTCCATCCTGACGGCGCGCCGCTGTTGCATCCGCAGTCGAGCTGCCACCGTCCGACGCCGTGACCGCAGCTCCACGACGTCCTTTCGATGATCTCGACCTCTTCCTGCGGCGGATTTTCCGCGAGGAACTGGCCGTAGTTCGAGAGCCGCGCGAGCTTGCGCTCGTTGATGTAATCGAGCGCGTACGCCAGTGCCATGTCGCCGTAGCGATGATGATGTCCATACGTCTCGCCGTCCGTCGCGATGTTGACGAGCTGCGGCAAAGTGCGCGAGTCCGTAAACGCGCCGAGAAGACGATGCGCGAGGTTCTCGCCGCGCGCCAGCAGGTTCTCGAAGGCCACCGCGCGCGAGATCGGTCCGTCGTAGAAAAAAATCGTGATCGAGCGGCCTGAGGGCAGCTTGCAGATGTACGGGCGAGTCCGATCGACCGCGCCGTCCGCTTTTTTCGCCTGCCGCGGCTCGAGGATCGTGAAAGCGATTCCTTCCGCCGCCAGCGCTTCGAGCGAGGCGATGTCGACCGCCGTTTCGGGAAGCCACATTCCTACCGGAAGACGTCCGAATCGCTTTTCGAAATCGCGGATACCCCACCGGACCTGCGTGCGCTTGTCGCGCGCGTTCGCGAGGGGAAGGATCATGTGGTTGTACGCCTGCGCAATTGCGGACCCGTGTCCGCCAAATCGCTCGCGGCTCATACGATCGGCGTCGAGGATCGCGGCGTAGGTCGGCGGCTCGCGCTGCTCGAGCCAGCTCAGAAGTGTCGGTCCGAAGTTGAAGCTGATCGATGCATAGTTGTTGACGATCTTGATGATCCGATCGTTCGCGTCGAGAATGCGCGACGAAGCATTGGGCTCGTAGCACTCGGCGGTGATCCGCTCGTTCCAGTCGTGATACGGATGCGCGGAATCCTGAGTCTCAATCGCCTCCAGCCACGGGTTCTCGCGCGGCGGCTGATAGAAGTGACCGTGAATGCAGATGAAGCGAACGCGCATCGGGGCGATTATAGGTGCCGCGTGCCGAGGTGCCGTGTACTGCGTGGTCAGCTACGCGGCACGCGGCACGCGGAACGCG
>QHVX01000282.1 GCA_003222375.1 Acidobacteriota bacterium | reverse complement strand
GAGGTCGAGGCACAGCACCGCCAACTGGTTACCAGCGCGGTGTGCGTAGTTGAGTGCGATCGTGAGACGGTCTTTGAACAATGCACGATTCGGCAATCCCGTCAGGACGTCGTGGTGCGCCTTGTACCGGACCTCTTCTTCGGCGCGCTTGCGATCGGTGATGTCGACGAGGGTGGCCGCGACGATCGGATGGCCCTTGCCATCGCTCATCATGCTGCCATTCATCAAGACCCACACCTGTGTGCCGTCGACGCGATGCAGTGGAATCTCGAAGCTGGCCAGTGACCCCTGATCGCGCAGGCGCGCGACCAGCATCTGCCACTCGTTTTCAGAGCCATACGCTTCAGAGATTCCGTGCGCCATGAATTCCGCGCGCGAAGCGAAACCCAACATCTTCGCGCAAGCGTCGTTGCAATCGAGGATTCCACCGGCGGCGTTCGCTCGATATTCGCCGGCCGGGTTGAAGTCGAACAGTTGCTTGAATCGCTCGGCCGATGCGCGAATCACTTTGACGCGCGTGCGATGCGCGCCGGCAACTGAACCAATGAGGATGAGCGCAGAAAGCGACATGAACCAGGCCGTCTGATAGAAGAACGCGCCCTGACGCAACATCGTCGTGCCCGTGCTCCACGGACCGTCATCCGTTGCGGCCCGCACCTGGAAACGGTAGGAGCCTGGTTTCAGGTTCGCGTATAAGGCGATGCGGCGCGTGCCGGCATCGATCCACTCGCGATCGAATCCCTCGAGTCTGTATTGATAGTGAACTTTCTCGGGAGAAGCGAGGTTGATTCCAGCGTAACGAAACTCGAGTGTCTTCGTTCCGGCAGCCAGCGTGATCGGGCCGGCTGGATCGATGCGGTGACGATCCGCGAACATGTCCTGAACGAATACCGGCGGTGCGGCCGCGCCGCGCACGCGATTCGAGTCGATCATGGCCACGCCCTTGACGGTGGCGAACCAGAGCTTCCCGTCGTTCGTCATCCACGCGACCGGCTGCGTGCCGCCATTGCACTCGCGGCTCTGCATGCCATCGGCTCGTCCGTACGCAACGCTGGTGACTTTCTGTAGAAGTCCTTCTGAAAAATCATCGAGCTGCTGACGCGACACGCGGAAGATTCCTTTGTTGCAGCTCATCCAGAAATTGCCATTGGCGTCTTCCAGAATGGCGAAGACGCTGTCGTCGAAAAGACCTTCGCGAGTGGTGATGGTTGTCCAGCGCCCTGCTTTGAAGCGGCTCAAGCCTCCACCGGCTGTGCCAACCCAGAGCGCGCCCGTGCTGTCCTCATGTAGAGCGAGAATGAGATCGCTCGAGAGTCCATTGCGCTTGTTGAAGGAGGTGACGGTTTCACCGACGATGCGGTTGAGCCCTCCATCCTGAGTGCCGGCCCAGATCGCGCCGTTTCGATCTTCGTAAATCACGCCGACCGCTTCTCCGGAGAGTCTGTACGTGTCGGGCGCGACTGCTCCGTTCACGATGCGCTGCAGTCCGCGCGGTGTTCCGACCCACACGTTGCCGCCGCGGTCTTCATACAGCGAAATCACAAAGTTGCTATTGAGACCGTTCTTCGTATCGTAAACCGTGGTGTGTCCCTGGAACACGCGATTGAGTCCGCCGTCGAACGTGCCCACCCACAAGCTGCCGTCACGGGCGTTTAACGTGGACATGACCAGGTCGCTGGTCAGGCCGCTGCTTTTGTCGAAGTGGCGGCCATCGAGTGTTTGAACGCCCTTTCCGGTACCGATCCACAGCGTGCCGCTGGAGTCGGCGCTGACTGTCCGCACTTTGTCGGCCAGCAGTCCCTCCGCGATCGTGAAGGAGATGACTTTCCCCTCCGCGACGCGGCTCAGACCATTTGCGGACCCGATCCAGAGGTTGCCTTCGCGATCCTCGAGGAACGACGTCACGGCCTTGTTGCCGATGCCGATCGCTTCCGAATTGAAATCGAAACGTTCGTTGCGGAAGCGGCCGACACCGTGATCCAGAGTGCCGATCCACAACGTGCCGTGGCTGTCTTCATAGATGGCGCTGACGTTCGCGGAAGGCAATCCATCAGCAGCGGTGTATGTGCGGAACTGACCGGAACGGTAACGAAGGAGTCCATTCCCGCGTGTGCCGATCCAGACACTGCCGTCGCGCGTAACGTCGATCGAGAGAATCTGAACGGTGGGGAAGCCATCGGTATCGTGACGCACGATGCGTCCGTCCTTGAGAGTAGCGATGCCGTGCGTTGTGCCGATCCACAGTTGGCCGGTCCAGTCTTCCGCGAGCGTCGTGATCGTCATTGACGGGCTTTGGGAGCCCGCGATCGTGACAATCCGTCCGTCTGCCCGGCGCGACGCCAAACCTTTCTGCGTTCCGATCCAGATCGTGCCGTTGCCCGATTCATACAACGAAGTCGCGGCATCGCTCGGCATTCCGTCAGCCACCTCGAAAGAGCGGATTCGGCGGCCTCGCAGATGCAACACTCCTCCGCCATTGGTGGCCGCGTAGAGGCTGCCGTCGCGCGCCGACAATAGAGAGAGCGTCATATTGTTATGGATCTGCGGCTCGCCTGCTTTGTCGTAAGTAACGAATTCCGTTCCGTCGAAGCGAACGAAACCTTCTTGCGTGGCAGCCCACACGTAACCGTCGGCGGTCTGCGCCAGCGCGTATACCGTACCTTGCGGAAGGCCCTGGTCGACTCCCCACGTCCGAATGACGTTCTGATCGAGCGACAGGACGGGATCGATGGCGAAAGCGCTATTGGTCCAGAGTGCGAGGACGACCAGAAGGGCGCACCGACGTGATGTCAATCTCATTACGATGTGGTGAATTTTGCTCCGAGCTGTCCGATACGTAATGCATCGATCGATAGATTTTGGGGTATATCGATCGATATAGGTCGGCTCCAACCATCGATACAGGATTCGCAAATCGCTCGCGCGCATACTGCTCGCCATTATGAGAAGAAGTGCATTCTTATTGGCGGGCGTCGCGCTGGTAGCTGCGACGGCTTTCGGTGGCGACGGGAGTGTTCATCGCAGTGCGCGACATATTCCGAATCGATATGTCGTGGTGCTCGAATCGAGCGCCGACATTGCGGCGGTTGCCGACACAGTTCGAAATCTGAAAGGTGGCAAAGTTCACCATTCATATGGACGCGGCTTGAAAGGCCTGGCTGTCGAGATCAATGACGTCGACGCGCAGGCGCTCGCTCGCGACACACGCGTGCAGTTTGTCGAAGAAGACGCAACCATCTCCCTCGCATCGACACCATGGGGCCTGGATCGAATCGATCAGCGCTCCCTCCCGCTCAATGGCAGTTATGTCAGCACCGAAACGGGCGTCGGCGTGACTGTCTATGTTGTGGACACCGGCATCGCCCAGCACGACGATTTCGGCGGCAGGCTTGTGTCGGGCTTCAGTGCCATCGAAGACAACGGCGGCACCATCGACTGCAATGGACACGGAACACATGTGGCAGGCATCGTCGGCGGGATTGCAGCGGATCAGGAACTGTCTCGACAGTGCTGGCCGGTCTCGATTGGGTTCTGCAGGATCATGCGCTGTCGTCTGGCCCGGCGGTCGTGAACATGAGCCTCGGAGGCGACGCATCATCGGCACTCGATACGGAAGTGAACAATCTGCTTGCTGCCGGCATCACGACTGTCGTCGCCGCCGGCAACGACAATGGTGACGCGTGCCAGAAGTCGCCGGCGCGCGTGTCCGGTGCGCTCACCGTCGGAGCCTCGACGGAAACCGACGAGCGCGCGGCGTTCTCCAACTACGGCACTTGTGTCGATCTTTTCGCGCCGGGAACCAACGTCACTTCCGACTGGTACAGCAGCCCAGTTGCGACGGCCGTTTCAAGCGGAACGTCCGAGTCAGCGCCGTTCGTTGCCGGTGTGGCTGCTCTCTGTTTGGAAAAATATCCCACCGCATCGCCATTGACCGTTTCGCAGACGATCATTTCGCAATCGACGCTCGACGTGCTTCTTGGAATCGGCGCCGGATCGCCGAATCGTCTTCTCTTTTCCCTCATTGACTCTCTAGCCGACACCACCGGTGATTCGCAACTGCTTGCCGATCCGAGCTTCGAATACGGGACGACGTTCTGGTCCGCAGGAATCTGCACCATCATCAACCAGGGTGATTGTCCTCCGGATGAAGAGATCCCGATGAGCCTCCCCGCGCACAGCGGAAAGGGCCATGCGACGCTCGGTGGAAAGCCGCAATCATTCCAGCTGACATCGGAAACTGTGACGATTCCCTCCAGCGTTTCCAGGGCCGAACTGAGCCTCTATCTGTGGACCATGACCAAAGGCAACACGAAGAAGGCCGATGACACTCTGACGGTCGAAGTTCGTGACGCGTCCGGCGCGCTCCTGGGAACGG
>QHVX01000281.1 GCA_003222375.1 Acidobacteriota bacterium | reverse complement strand
TTGATCGGCGGGAGCAAGCGGCTCATCAGTCGTCGCGATGAGGCCAAGGGACTCGGCATCAGCGACAACTTCAAATTCAGCAATTCCGTGCGCGAGGTGTTCTACGCCGTGCAGCTCGATCCCGGAACATTTTTCAAGATCAAAGGCGGTCAGATCGAAGCGCCGGTCGCGTTCCAATTCCTCAACGCCGCCGGCGACAAAACTCGAACCGATGTGCCCAAGGGCAAAGTCGAGCACGTCGACGCGATCATCGACTACCGATTCTCCGAGCCATTCGGATCGACCGGACTCTTCGCGGGGGCCGGCCTTTATCGCCAGCGCGCGACTCTGTCCGACCTCGCGATTCCGGAAGTTCAGCGCGGCAATCAAACCGAAACGAATTACGGATTCCAAGGCGGCGTCAACGGTGATTTCCCGATCACGCGACGCAGCGGGTTTATCGCCGAGCTCGCGTATCACTGGATCAACTACAACTACAAAGTGCGGTACCTCACGCTCAGCGGCGGCCTCAGATTTTCATTCTGACATCGTCACCCTGAGCGTAGGGAAGGGTCTCGTCGACGAGATCCCTTCGCCGCTTTAGCGGCTCAGGATGACGTACACTCGGGGCACAAGCTTTGCTCCTTCTTCCTTGATCGATCGAAGGAGAACGCCATGGCTCAGGATCTCAATCAGAACAAACAAGAGTCCGGTTCGTTTCGCAGCATTCGCGACGTAATGACGCCGAACCCGGCCAGTATTTCGGAAAAGGACAGCGTCAAGCGCGCTGCGGAAATCATGAAGCGCGAGGACGCCGGCGTGGTGCCGGTCGTCGATGGCCGAAAAATCATCGGCATCGTCACCGACCGCGACATCGTCGTTCGCGTGATCGCTGAAGGCAAAGATTGCTCGAATGCAAAAATCAGCGATGCGATGAGCAAGCAGGTTCGCACGGTGAAGGAAGACACGCCCATCAACGAAGTGCTTCAGTTGATGAGCCGCGAGCAGATCCGCCGCGTGCCGGTGACCAACGCCAACAACGAGCTGGTTGGAATCGTCTCGATCGGCGATATCGCCAGCGAGTCGAAGGAGACGGTCAGCGTCGGACGCACCGTCGAAGATATCAGCGAGGCGCCGCCGAACAATTAGTACACTGGCGCGATGCAACGCATCGTTCGCATCGCGCTGGTTCTTTTTCTCCTAACTTTTCCCGCCGCCGCGCAGCAGAAGCGCGCGGTCACCGTCGATACCCACGCCGACACGCCCACCGAGTACATGGATCGTCCCTTCGACCTCGGCGCGTGGAACACGCGCGGACACTTCGATTATCCGAGGATGAAGGGCGGCGGATTGGATGCCGAATTTTTCGCCGCTTACGTCCCCGCGAAATATGCGAAGGAAGGTGGCGCGGCCGCCTTCTGCATGAAGATCATGGAGACCATTCACGAGATGGTCGACAACTATCCACAGTGGGTGCGCTTCGCACAGTCGACGTCCGACATCCGCAGAATCACCGCCGACGGCAGACGCGCCATTCTCATCGGCATCGAAGGCGGGCACGCGATCGAGGACTCGCTCGAGCTGCTGCGTGGGTTCTATCGCTTCGGTGCACGCTACATGACGCTTACGCACACGAACACGAACAACTGGGCGGACTCGTCGACGGACGAGGCGAAGCACAACGGCCTGACACCGTTCGGCAAGCAGGTCGTCCTCGAGATGAATCGTCTTGGCATGATGGTCGACATCTCGCACGTCGCCGACAAGACTTTCTACGATGTCATTGAAATCACAAAGGCACCGGTGATCGCCTCGCATTCGTCGGCGCGCGTCTTCTCCGATCATCCACGCGACATGACCGATGACATGTTCCGCGCCATCGCGAAGAATCACGGCGTTGTGCAAGTGAACTTCTATCCGGTTTTTCTTTCGATCGAAGTGCTCGAGGCTTCGCGCCAGCGAGACGAGCGTTTGAAGCCCGCGATCGCAGAATTGAAGGTCAAGGATCCTTCCGAGGGCGCGGCGTATCAGGAAAATGTGAAGAAATTGATGGCCGACAATCCGCTGCCGAAGGTTCCCTGGACCGTCATCGTCGATCACATCGACCACATCGTGAAGGTCGCGGGCGTCGACAGCGTGGGCATCGGATCGGATTTCGACGGCATATCCATCACGCCGGAGGGTATGGAAGATGTGAGCAAGCTGCCGAAGATTCGCGCGGAGTTGAGACGGCGCGGTTACAGCGAGGCGGACATCCGAAAAATCATGGGCGAGAACCTCATGCGCGTTTTTGCCCGGGTGGAAAGGGTCTCGCGTCAGATGCAGAATCAATCGGTGGGAAATGCGGCGCGCTGACTGTCCGTTCCCTTGATCGTGAAAAAAATCGTCCTCTTCCTCGTCGTGACGGCTTTCGCCGTCGCCGCTGCCGCTCAAGAAACTCCCGAACCACCCCCTCCGCCCCTCGGCGATCGCGCCGAGAAGCTGATCAAAGACGGTCTCCCCGTCTGCTCGGAAAAAATCGAGATGAAGCGGGCCGCGCTGGCACACAAGCTTCCCGTCAACATGACGGGCAATGTCATTCAGATCAAGAGCGAGCGGCAGAGTTGCACCGGGCAGTGGGTCGCCACCGTCTCGCGCGAGGGCGGCTTTTACCTCGGCATCCCGTGGTTCATCGGAGGCGAAGGCGTCACCGGCGCGACGACCGAAGCGAAGCTGAAAAGCTTCGCATGGACGAACATGCAGGCGAACTATGAGCCAGTGATCGAACGCAAGGCGACGCGCGAAGGACTGTACAAAGTCACGATGTTGCAGACGACGGAGCGCGGCAAAGTTCCGATGACGGGCGAGATCAATCCGGCCGGCAACATCTTCTTCTTCGGTCATTTCTATCCACTCAACGACGACATTCGCGAATCGCGGCTGAAGAGTTTTCAGCCGTACCTGGACAAGTCGCCGTTCACGGGAGCCGCGAAACCGGCGGTCACCGTCGTCGAGTTTTCAGACTTCCAGTGTCCGTCATGCCAACACGCGGCGGGTTTCCTCAAGCCGATCCTCGACAAATACAGCGATCAGGTGCGCTACGTGCGATTCGATCTGCCACTGCTCACGATCCATCCGTGGGCGTACGCATCGGCGGTGGCCGGTCGCGCGATCTGGCAGCAGAAGCCCGATGCGTTCTGGGATTACAAGAAGCAGGTTTATGCGACCCAGGACAAGTTGACGGCGTTCACGTTCGATGACTTCGCGCGCGGCTTCGCGCAGGACCACGAGCTCGATCTCAAGAAGTACGACGCCGACATCGCCTCCGCCGACATCCAATCCGCAATCCTGGGAGGCGTCGGCGCCGCGTTTTCCGACGACGTCCGCGCAACGCCGACCTACGTCGTGAACGGCACCTTCGTCGATCCCGGATCGGAGGGAAAAGCGCTCGAGAACTATGTGGCCGGGTTGCTCAAGAAGTGACGTGTTAGGCCGCGCACGTCACGAAGCGTAGCGACGCCTGATCGGGCACGCGGGGAACCGGCATACGAGCAGGTAGTCTCGGATGTGAAGGCCGTGCTCGCCGGGAAGGCGTCCGCGAGCGACTACGCGCTCGCCAAAAACCCGGCCGTTGTCGTGCCAATCCCGATCACGGTGGAGGATCCTTCCGCACCTCGCCGCCAATT
>QHVX01000280.1:6121-9205 GCA_003222375.1 Acidobacteriota bacterium | reverse complement strand
GGAGTTGGACAACGCCGCGGCAATCCATTGAAAACGGGCTTGCCGTTCACCATGAAATCGTCGCAGTGCGATGTGTCGGCTGCCACCAGGCCAGGCTTTGCGTTCTGCGTATCGAAGAGTTGCTGATAAAGCCGCAGAGCAGTCGTACGCGATCCGCTGCGCGCGACGATGGCGTTCATTACGCGCTCAAAGGAGAAACCATCGAGGATCGCCTGATCGGTGACGACGAACGAGCGGCGCGCGTCGAGGGCGTGAGGCGGCTCGACTGCATGTCTCCGCGCGCCCGCTAGGAGAAGGGTGGCGACTGCTGACAACAACAGGACGCCGGGGCGCCGGGACATGTGGCGATTCTACTTCGGAATGGCGGAGAGAGTGGGATTCGAACCCACGGTACGCTATTAACGTACACACGCTTTCCAAGCGTGCGCCTTAAGCCACTCGGCCATCTCTCCCTTGAAGGCAGAAGGCAGAAAGCAGAAGGCAGAAGTCTATCTGCCCTTCCTTCTGCCTGCTGCCTTCTGCCTTCGGCCTTGATCTGGCGGAGAGGGGGGGATTCGAACCCCCGATACCCGTAAAGGTATAACGGTTTTCGAGACCGCCGCGTTCAGCCACTCTGCCACCTCTCCGTTTTAGATCGCACGTTTGCGCAATTGCTGGAAGAACCGCTGCAGCAGGATTCGAGAGCGTTCTTCCTCGAATCCGCTGATGACTTCCATCCGATGATTGAGACGCGGATCCTGCACCAGGTTGCCGAGGGAGCCGCAGAATCCTGCTTTTGGATCCGGTGCGCCGAAGATCAGGCGCTCGATGCGAGCATTGACGAGCGCGCCCGCGCACATCGCGCACGGTTCGAGTGTCACGACCATCGTCGTTCCCTCGAGCCGCCAATCGCCCATCGCGCGCGCCGCCTCGGCGATCGCGAACAGCTCGGCGTGGCCGAGGGGATCGCCCGACTCACGGCGATTACGGCCGCGTCCGATGATGTTGCCGTCGCGATCCGCGATGACCGCCCCGACAGGGATTTCTCCCTCCGCTCCTGCCTCGGCCGCCAGCGACAGCGCTTCTTCCATCCACTGCGCTGCGTTCATGGTGTCAAAGATGGTGCACCCAGCAAGACTCGAACTTGCAACCTTCTGATCCGTAGTCAGATGCTCTATCCAATTAAGCTATGGGTGCGAGCAAGACTGTAACCTCACGCCATAACCTTGAATTCCGCTCGTGCGGCCGCGCATTCTACCCCCGCGCACGCGAGTTGCGGTAGACTGAACGTCCTCACAGCAGCAAGCGCCTCTACGGTTGGCTACTGCCTGCATCACCCTTCCCCAGCCAACCGTGGAGGCGTGATTTTTCATGGATAAGAATTCGTTTTTCGCTCGAACCATGCACACGCCCGACTCGCCGGAGCGGGCGGAGTTGCGCGCGACGCTGCGCGAGATTTCGAAATCGCTGATCCCGCTGCATCGTCATTTGATCGACGCCGCCAAGAGCGATTACGCGTTTGCGTACGAGGCCGATGTCAGTCCCACGCAGCTCGTCAACTTGCTCCAGGACGATCCGTTCTTCGCGTGGCTCAAGCCGCTCACGTCGGTGATCGTCGACATCGATGAGATGGCGCGCACCGACTTCGAGGATGCCGCCGCACACGCGATTCCGACGCGGATCGAACAGATTTTTGCGGGCGATCAGTACGTGGCGATGCTGCAGCGCGATGTCGAGGTTGCCGGCGCACACGCAGGGGTGCGGAAGACACTGCAGCGGCTGGAGAGTCGGAAATAGCTGGCGTCCCCGGCAGGATTCGAACCTGCGACCCACAGCTTAGAAGGCTGTTGCTCTAGTCCAACTGAGCTACGGGGACGTTCGACTTCGCAGCTGGCTCATCTGCTTCGTTGCGGCCGGCCTCCTCGACGTACTGTTTTGTACGCCTGCGTCGGCCGGCCGTCGCGCGCCTCGCATCTGAGCCACCTGCGAAGTCTCACACGCCTTGTAACACGACACTCGCGAATTCGGCTTCGTTGCGCTCGGCCGGACCTTCGCGCGCCTCGCATCCGGAGCGCTCAGTCCTCAGCACTCAGTCCTCAGCACTCAAATGATGGTCGGGGCGAGAGGATTTGAACCTCCGACCCCCTGCTCCCAAAGCAGGTGCGCTACCAGGCTGCGCTACACCCCGACGGCGCGGTCAACAGCTATACGGCTTGCGCTGTTCCCATGCGTCTGGGCGGCAGGATCGCCTTCCACTTGCCCGTGCTGTCGGGATCGAGCACGAACTCGAACGTGTGTCCGTGCGCTCGGAGGCGCAGCGCGTTGCCGTCGAGAACCTGACCTGTCGAGGTCTCGTTGTCGTATTCGACCTCCTCGATCTGCTTGAGGTCGAGCGACGCATCGATGTCGGGGTTCTCGTAGACGATGGAGTCGTTCATCAGCGCCAGGGCGACTGGGATGCGTTCGAGACCCTCGACGAAATCCGCCCGGGAGACGAACCGCGCCGACTCCCGGCGCTTCGCCATCTTCTCCTCGATGAGATCCTTCGCGCGCATGCGCAAGAGAATCCAGATGAGCGCAGCGAGAACCGCAAGCCCTGCGATCGTGACGACAGGCAAAGTCATGTTGGGCCTCCTGGGTCGAATGTGAAAGGGACGGAAAAAATCCTACGCCAAATGCGAGCAAAGGTCACGCGGTAGAATCCCTTTTTATGCCGTCGAAGACTCGGAGTGAGTATTCGTCGGGAGGGGCCGTGATATCAGTACGCGACGGCGTGTCGTATGTTGCGCTGATCGCCACGCGGGGCAAGACCCGCTGGGGCCTTCCCAAAGGAGCGGTTTCACAGGGCGAAACCTCTGAGGCCGCTGCCCTGCGCGAGGTCTTCGAGGAAACCGGCCTGGAGGCCCAAATCGTCAAGCCACTCGATACGATCGAGTACTTCTTCCGCGCCGGCGACACGCTGATCCGCAAGCGCGTCGACTTCTATCTGATGACCCACACCGGCGGTGAGCTCAAGCCGCAGCTCACCGAAGTCGACGACGTCGAGTGGGTCGAGCTGAGCGAGGCGATTCGCCGCGCGAGCTTCGCTTCCGAGAAGAAGCTGCT
>QHVX01000280.1:5600-6084 GCA_003222375.1 Acidobacteriota bacterium | reverse complement strand
AAACGTGACGCCAATGTCGGAGCGCCGCGCGTCGATTTCCGGTTGCTGATCCAGACGTTGTCGGCGCCGATCTCTTCAACGAGTAGATTCGAGATTATCGAGCGCGGTGCAACTTCGGTCACATCGACGTTCGGATTTGCGTATTGATCGCGATGTTTGAGCAGCAACCATTCGTTGCCTTTCGGCGAACGCCCGCGAATCTTCACCAGCGCCCACTCGCCGAACATCTTCTTGCCGAACATTCGAAACGTGAGCTTGCCCTGGTTGACAGCCTTCACCGGGTCGTCGCCCGGCTCGATGAACTCCCATGTCCCGTTGTCCCAGATGATCACGTTTCCTGCCCCGTAGTTTCCGGCCGGGATGACGCCCTCGAATGACGCGTAGTCGTAGGGATGATCCTCGGTCATCATCGCGAGGCGTTTGACCGCCGGGTCGTAAGAAGGTCCCTTCGGAACTGCCCACGATTTCAGCACGCCCTCCATCT
>QHVX01000280.1:0-5543 GCA_003222375.1 Acidobacteriota bacterium | reverse complement strand
GTAATGGAGACGGGAAGCCTGATGCTTCTGAATCACGAAGATGGGCAGCTTCGTTTTCTTCGGTTTTCCGCCCGCGGGCTCCGGCGTCTCGCCGAAGTCGCGCATCTGGCGGTACTTTTTCAGAGGATCAGGCATGCGCTACGAGGCTTTTCGCTTTCGTGACGCGACCTCGCGCGTTTTTCGCGCCGCCGCCGGCGCTCGCTTGGCCGAAGCGCGAGTTCGACCACGCGGTGCTGCCGCGCGACCGCCTTCGAGGCTCCGCCGCAGAGCTTCCATGATGTCGATGACTTCGCCCGGCTTTTCCTCTTCGCGCTCTTCGGCCACGATGGTCTTGCCCTGCGCTTTGGCGTGGATGCGGTCCATCAGCCGTTCGCGATACTCGTCCTTGTATTGCAGCGGATCGAATTTTTTCTCGGTCAATTCGTTGATGAGCATCTCGGCGAGCTTCACTTCTTTTTCTTTCACTTGCCCGCGTTCGAGATCGATCGCCGTGAAGTCGCGGACCTCATCGGCATAGTACATTGTGTGGAGGATCAGACCCTCTTCGAACGGACGCACCACGACGATATTTTCTTTTCCGCCGGCGACCATCCGTGCGACCGCGACCTTGTTCTGATCTTTCATCGCGGTCGCCAGCAGGTTGTACGTCTTCCCGCCACCCGGCGCGGGACCGAGGTAATAAGCTTTCTCGTAGAAGACGGGATCGATCTGCGACAGATCGACGAATTCCGTGATGTCGAGTGCGCGATTGTCGTCCGTCTCCAGCGCCTCGATTTCCTCGTCGGTGAACGTCACGTACTTGTTTTTCGACACCGCATATCCGCGTACGAGCTCGTCCGACGAGACGATTTTTTCGTGGTACGGGCACCACCACTTGCGGTTCACGCGGGTGCCGCAGCTCTCATGCAATAGGTTGAAATGGATGTCCTCGGACTTCGTCGCCGAGTAAAAACGCACCGGAATCGAGACGAGACCGAAGGTAATCGTCGCATTCCGCAACGGTCTGAGTGCCATCGTGAGCCTCCTGGCGTCGTTCAGTTGCATTCGGCATTCCACGCCTTCTGTACCGCAACTCCATGACTGACCATGAGTTGAACAGATCGGTCCGCCGTCCCTGACGGCTTTGCTTTTGCATGAGACCGCGATCGGCTAACAGCGATGGATTCGACAATCCGCCATACGCTTTGGGGAGCTTTTACCGTGCTGACGCTCCTGGTGGCGATCGGCTTGGGTCTGACTGTCACGGTCCTTCAGATCGGGCGTCGTCAGGAATCGCGGATCGTGCACGGCTCGGAGCCGTTGCTCGACGCGGTTCAGGCGATGAACGATGACGTGCGCGCGCTCCTCGGAGCCTCCCGCGGATACCTGCTTACCCAGCAAACGCAATTCCTGCAGCAGTACGACGACGCGGTGCGGGACTTCCAGCGGCAGTCTGTGAAAACGAATCAACTGGCATCGTCACCACAGGAAACACAGGTCGTCTCGAAAATCGGGAAGCAATTCGCCGATATCAAAGGCCTCACCGACGAACAGATCCGACTGGCCAGAGAGGGACGCTTCGGCAACGCGAACGAATACATGCTCGAAGCGGCGCGGCTGCAGCGATCGACTCCTGATTTCGCCGATTCGCTGGCCGATCAGCGTCGCCGGCAACAGGATATCGATCTCGAGCAGATCGCTAGCCTCCGCCAGGGCCTGACCTTGGTGATGGTGGTCGTGAGCATCGTCATCGTGGCTCTGGGCGGCTACACGGTGTGGCGCATCGAGCAGTCGCTGCGGCAGTCGATTAATCGCGAAGTGCGTCGCACGGAGGCGATGATCGCGGGGATGTCCGACGGGGTCATGGTCGTCGATCGAGAAGGAAAGTCGGTCTACATCAATCCGGCGGGTGAGCGCCTCCTCGGGCAATCGCAGGTCGGCGTCCCGATCACGCAATTCGGGGAGGTCTACAGCCTGCGCAAGGAAGACGGCGGCGACGTCGACGCCAGGGAGCTTCCGATCTCGCAGGCGCTAGCGACCGGCAAGCCGATCATGGACGTCACGATGATGATCGCGCGTGACGAAAAGAAGATCGCGATCTCGGTCAACGCTACGCCGCTCAAGGAAGGTCGACGGATCACCGGCGCGATTGTCACGTTCCGCGACATCACCGAGCGTCAGCGCCTGGAGGAGGAGCTCCAGCTTCAGGCCGAACGCGCGCAGATCCTGGCGGATGCCGGCGCGTTTTTCTCGAGCAACATCGAGCCGGTCTGGGTCACGCAGGCGATCGCCGAACGCGTCGCAGAGGTCCTCGGCGACTGGTCGGCGGTCATCCTGAAGACTCCCGATTCGAACGAGATGCGCGTCGCGTCGATCTATCACCGCGACATGGCCTCGCTCGGCCTTGCCTGGTCGTACATCTACCGCCAGCCCCTGGTGGTCGGCGAAGGAATCATCGGACAGGTCGTCAGCACCGGATATCCGGCGATGATCTCCAACCTGGGCAGCGCCTCCACGGGCGTAAGTACACAAGAGAACGTGACGTCGTATCACGCACCGACGATGCAGCTGGCATCGCTGCTCATCCTTCCGCTCCGCACGCGCCGCCAGATGTTAGGCGCGCTCGTGATCGCGGCCAACGATCCCGAGCGGCGCATGACAGACGACAAACTTCCGCTGGCGGAGCAGTTGGCGGAACGCGCCGCCCTGGCAGCCGAGAACGCGAAGCTGTACACCGAACAGGTCGAGGCCCGCCGAAAAGTGGAAGACCTCTCGCGCCTGAAGGACGAATTCCTCTCCATCGCCTCGCACGAATTGCGCACACCGGTGACTTCGATCAAGGGCTACACGCAACTCGCCAAGACGCTCATCCGCGAGCAGGATCTCGCGACGTCCGAGGAGTATTTGGATATCGCACTGGATCAGATCGATCGGATGTCGCGCTTGATCCTGGAGTTGCTCGATGTGTCACGCATCGAGACCGGCCGTCTCGAGATTCCTCACGAGCCGCTACGGTGGCTTCCGTTCGTGCGCGATCTCGTGCATCACCATCACACCTCGGTCAGCGACCGTCGCTTTCATCTCAATGTCCCCGACACCGATCCGGTCGTCGTCGGCGATCGCGACCGGCTCGAGCAGGTGGTCGGCAATCTTCTCGAAAATGCAGTCAAGTATTCGCCGGAGGGAAGCGAGATCTTCGTCGACGTCGTCGACAAAGGCGATCACGTCGTGACTTCCGTGTGCGATCGCGGCATCGGCATTCCGAACGACGAGCTGAATCAGGTCTTCGAGCGGTTCCATCGCGGCCGTCAGGTCTCTTCGACGAACTACGGTGGACTCGGACTCGGTCTGTACATCACCAAGCAGATCGTCGATCGCCACGGAGGATCGATCTGGGTCGACAGCAAGGAAGGTTCGGGGACCACGTTCTATTTCTCGCTGCCTTCTGCGGCCGTTCCAGTCATCGACGCTGCGCGGCCGCGCCGGGAAGCAGTTCAAGCGGTCACGCAGTAATCGAATAATCGCAGCGCGAGCTTCGTTGTTGCGGCCGATCGCATGGTCGCCGCACTCCTCCTCCTTCTCGCTGCTGACCTGCAGATCGATTACACCCGCGAGTCGCTCACCGGAACACACATCCACTATCAGCAGTATCTGAATGGGCTTCGCGTCGTCGGGGGAGAACGCGTGGAGACAATGACACGCGACGGAAAGCGTCGGACGCAGGACCATCTTGCTCGCGCGCCACTGATAGCGATGGAGCACCGGCTTCAGCCGGGCGCTCCACTCGGCGGAGCCGCATCAACCGTATGCGAACTATTACGATGCCGCCACCGGCGCGCTGATTCGCTCCGACGCTCTTTTCTGGACTGCTCAGGGCCGCGTGTTTGATCCGAATCCTGTCGCGAAGCTCAATCGTCCCGACCTGCAAGACCAGGCTGACGCGGCGTCTGCGGTTCCTGATGCTGCTTATTCGACCGTCGAGCTTCTCGATCTACCAGCATCGGGCCCCCTTGCTGGACCCAACGTCCAAATCGTTGACACGCAGTTGCCGAGAACAGCTCACGCGGATGCATCGCAATCGTTGATGTTCGATCGCAGCCAGCCGCAGTTCGAAGAGGTCAACACGTACTTTCACATCGATCGATCGCAGCGCTATCTGCAATCGCTCGGGTACACCGGCGCGCGACGTATCGTCGGCTATGCGATTCCGGTCGATCCGCACGCGGCGAACGGCACCGACAATTCATTCTTCGTAACGGATACGCCGGGGACCGGCGCGCTTTTCTTCGGCGATGGCGGGACGGACGACGCCGAAGATCCTGACATCATGCTTCACGAATTCGGTCACGCGATTCAGGAGTCGATCGCTCCCGGTGCGTTCGGCGGGTCTTCGTCGAGCGAATCGCGCGCGTTGGGCGAAGGCTTCGGCGATTACTGGTCCTTTTCGTCGACCTACGAACAGACCATCGTGTCGGGCCGCGACCCGTTCTGCATCGGCGATTGGGATGCACGCTGCTGGCTGGATGACGCATCGCAGGCGTGCGGCTATCCGAGCGGCGCCGATTGCCTGCGTCGCGTCGACGGTACGAAAACGATGGCGAATTTCATCGTCAGCGATACGCCCGGCACCGAACACAAGAACGGCGAGATCTGGTCTTCGGCCCTTCGCGAGATTTTCATGAAGGTCGGAAAGCGGACGGCCGACACGCTCGTGCTGGAAGGCACATTCGGAGCTCCCATCGGCCCGACCTTCACATTGATGGCGCAAAAGCTTCTGGCGGCCGACGGCGCTCTGAACGGCGGTGCGAATTCGGGCGTCATCTGCAGCGCCATGACCGCGCGCGGAATTCTGAGTTCTGTCGATTGCACATCGGCACCACGCGGCGAGCTCACGTTCTTTCAGAGCCCCGAGCATGGCGTGACAGGAACGAACATCGCGTCAACGATCGCCATCACGGATTCGCGCGCGATCCAGAACTTGAATGTGAATGTAGCCGTTGCCGGCGACGCGCAGATCACGCTGATCGGACCTGACGGCACGCGTGCGAAGCTGCAGTCGCTCGACAGTTTCCGCGGGCGATCGGCAGCCGGTATGTGGACGCTGTCGGTCATCTCGACTGCGCCGGTGACGCTGACATCGTGGTCGCTCGTCATTGTTTCCGCGGGCGATCGGCAGCCGGTATGTGGACGCTGTCGGTCATCTCGACTGCGCCGGTGACGCTGACATCGTGGTCGCTCGTCATCCAGTTCGCGGGCGATGTGCCGCTCACCGTGCGGCCGGCAGCCTCGGCAAACCAGCAGAAATTCATCGCGGCCGTGGCGCACGCACCGGGAGCGAATGGGACGACATTCATCACCGATGTGCGACTGTTCAATCGCGGCGCGTCGTCCGCGCAAGTGACCGCTGTCTTCACCCCGACCGGCGGCGACGGTCGCACGAACTTCGCGGCGGTCAGGATTGTCATTCAGCCGGCGCAGGTCGTGGCGATCGACGACATCGTGCGAACGCTGCTGCAGTCGGCGGGGACGGGACAGCTTCAAATCATCGGCGCGAGCGATCAGAT
>QHVX01000279.1 GCA_003222375.1 Acidobacteriota bacterium | reverse complement strand
AATAGTCGATCCCCGGCAGCGAAGCGCTCGCCTCTAATTGCCAGTAGACCTTGTCGTTCTCCAGCGCATCATTGGTCGCCTGCTGAACCTTCGGGATCTCGAGGGCCACCGGCTGCCATAAACCATCTTCCTTGAGCACGGCCGACACCGGCAGCACATCCTGACTGCCGGCCCACAAGACAGTGCTGTCGCTTCGCGTAGTAGGGCTCCCGTGATATCTCTCAGTCCAGGTGCGCCGTCGAATCGATGACACTCGGAAGTTGAACGTCTTGCCCGCCAGTTCCTCCGGCCGCAGTTTCTCGACGATCAGGTTCGCGCGCAGGGTCTCGCCAACGTGCGCCGGCGTCTCGTCGAGCAACAGCTCTGACTTCCCAAAGCGTTTCCGCCGCATGCTGCCGCGGATTTTCGCGATCACGAAGCCGGCCAGAATCAACGGAACGACGAGCAACACCAGGCCTGCCCATGCGCCCTGACGCACCGTGACAAACGCGAGGAATCCAAAAACCAATGAGATGCCGGCAAGGAAAATCGTCATCGCATTGATGACCGACGCGGCTTCGACCGTCTGATCCTGCAGCCGCCCGGAGCTCCATTCCGGCTTCCACTCCGCCGGAATGGCGCGCATGTCTTTGTAGAAGGCCTCGCGCTGCGGCTGCTGGCGAATGGAAATGAGCACGAGGTAGAGCGGAAAAGCTCCCGCGCCGAAGAGACAGACGCCGAGAATGGCGGGCGCGATCTGCTCTGTTCGAATCGCCTGCACCAAAGTCCACAGTCCGCCCGCCCACAGTGGCGACAGGAAAATCGCCACGCATCCGATCTTCGCAGCCTTGCTCTCGCCTTCAGCCATTTCTCCGCCGAAAGACTGCCTGATTGAGCCGCGGTCTGTAGTAGACCAGTTGCCATTGTGGATCGTTCCACAACTTCCGAATGACCCTTGTATCCTCCTCGGTCGGATAGCCGGCGAACATCGCTTCAAATGCCTTGCTGAGGTCCGTCATGGCCGGGCTCCTCCAGACCAGATTCCACGTGCGATCGACCATTACCCATTGTGCGTCCTGTGGAATCTGCAGCGTGTCGTGCGGAATGAACTCGAGGCGCCGGCTGTGACGCTCGCCCATTGCCGGATAGATCCACGTGTCGAAGTCGCAGTCGATCGCCACGACGTCATTCGGCCCCGCAAATCGCTCGAGATAGTTGCCCGCTCGCCATCGGCTGATCCAGATCCATCGCGTCGTGCCCGCCTCCGCGGCCGCCTGCTTCGCATAAATCCACGGCGAAAAGCGATCGCGATATCCGCATTGGAACGCCTCGTAACTGAAGTAAAGCGCAAGTGCGATCAAGAGCGGACGCGGATTGCGCAATTGCGCGACGATCGGCGCGAGGCTACATGCGATCACCGCGGGAATCACGAACGCGATGAAGCGCGGCAGGCCGCCGAAGAAGCCGATCGGCCGGAATTGCAGCGGCATGATCAGAAAAGCAGCGATTAGAGAAGCCGTACAGAAAACGCCGCGCTCGCGATTGTCCACTCGAAATTTGTACAGACAGTACGGAATCGCGCAAACGAGAATGGTGAAGAGCGGCCCGAATCCCGAAAAGAAGAGCTCATAGCGCGGCCAGAACCAGAATTCCTGCCGCCAGGGGACCCAGACAGCGAGCGGCTCGCGCGAGAACGGCTCGGCGAGCGCCATGTAAGGAAACCGCCACAGGTTCGCCCAGTCGCCATAGCCGACGAAGTTCGGCGTCTTACCGATCACGGAGTCGGCAGTGTGCGCGTGGGCGAAGTTGTAGGCGTAGACGGCGCCGCCGCCGAGGGCGAAGGCGATGATGGCGAAGAGGAGGGTGAGCGCGACCTCACGCCACACAATGCGTCGCGCGCGAATGAGGCGCGCCACAAAAAATGGGATCAGCGCGACGAGCACTGCCGCGACATGCGGTTTCGTTCCCCTGCACGACCCAACGCGCACCGAACAGCAATGCCGCGACCGCGAAGAAACATGTCATCAAGTCGTTCTTATCGGCCCCGCTGTGCAGCAGCAACACCGGCGTCGCAGCCGTTGCAATGACGGATGCCGCGACTTGCGGACCCGGCCCGAACCAGCGCTCGATCGCAGCGCCGGTCGCGATCAGAAACAGTACATAGAAGAGCGTGTTGAGCCACTCCGTAATGTGATCCGTTCCAGTGAGGATCATGACGTCGCTGAGGAGAAGCTCGTAATTCGCCGGCAGGACCGTCACGCGCGGATCGCCTGTGACGAAGTAGCCGTATCCGTGCGTCTGGGCAATGAACGCCGCTTTGGGCAGGTGATACGCGAGCGCATCGTGGTTGTCGGGCGGCAGAATTACCCCGCGCCACAGGATATAAGCAATCCACAGCGCGATCGGGACGAGCATTACAAGCGTGAACGTGTCGATTTTCGGGAGGCGCAATCGACGAAGCGCAAACAGCGAGACAGCAATGAAAGCAACAATGGCGATCGAGAGCATCGTCCGCGTTAGAGTGTGCGTGAGCGCCAGCACCCAGTTGACGCCGATCCACAGCATGAAGCCGACAACAGCAACTGCCGTGATTCGCTCGAGCGGACGCGCGTCGAAATCTTTGACGGAGAGGAACAGACAGTCCATTGTAACGATGTGTGTAGCAGGCTGACGGCTGGCGCAGCACTCGCGCTGCTGATCGCGTTGCACGTCGGCTCGCTCGCTGCGCTCATCGCGCGGCCGCCATTTCTCGACGAAGTTGAATCGCTGCAAGCCGGCGTCCGCGTGGCGCGGGGAGAGCGCATCTATATCGATTTCGCCGAACATCATCCGCCATTTCTCTTCGCCACTCTCGCGCGTCTCGGTCCCGGCGATGGCGCAAAGTCGATTCGAAACTACGTGATTCGCGCGCGCATCGTGTTCGCGATCTTCGGCACAATGGCGATCGCGGCAGCAGCGGCGATCGTCTGGCGCGCGGCGAAAAGTGTCTGGGCGCTGGTCATCTTCATCGCGCTTCTTTTCAACGATCCCAGCCTGTGGCTGCGCGCGTTTGCCGATGTTCACGCCGAGCCGGTCGCGCTCGCGCTCTGGTGGGGTGGTCTGGCGCTGATGCTCCTCGCCAGCAGCTCGATCGCGAGAGGCGTCGGCCTCGGCCTCGTTGCGCACGCGTCGATGTGGAATCCGAAGTGGCCGGTGGCCAGTCTGGCCGTCGGCATCGCGTTCCTGTTGTCGGAACGAAAACGTCGCGTTGCAATCATCGCGGCCATCGCTGTCACGGCAGCCGGAATCGGACTCATGGCGATGTTCGCCGATCTGCGCGTGATGTGGGGCAATGTCTTCGGCCTGACGCGGGCAATGGTCCAGTGGTCCGACCGGCTTCAGGCGATGCATCTTTCTGTGACGGGTCCCGCGCCGGTGCCATGGGCGTGGTGTCCGACTGTGTTCCTGCCGCGCTTTGTGATTCCGGCCACACTCGTGGTTCTGGTGGCCCTGCTGCGGCTACCGAATCGGTTGATCTCGGTGCTGGTCGCGCTCGTCGCAGCGACGTTGATCGAAATCCGTTTTCTCTATCCCTATCCGACGCCGTGGGTGCAGTACTACATCCTTTATGCGATGGTCGCTTCCTCGATGTTCGCGTTCGTGCCACAGGCGATCGCCACGCTCTTTCTGCGGGCGAAGGCGACGGCCATTGCAATTCCGGTTGCGATCCTTGCGATGATTCCGGCGATCAATATCATTCCGCTGAAGTCGGCCGGCGATTCGTATTGGCAGTCCTTCGCGTATCTGCATCGGAATCTGCAGCCGGCCGATCGCATTTGGATCGATCTTGCGCGTCATCCGATCGGCGCCTACGACGCCCACTACTACTGGTTCGGTTTCGATAGTTTGGTCCCCGTCGCGCTGCAATACGCTCCCATGAGCGAGCACGATCTTCCGCCGTGCCGGCTGGAGCGCGGACTGGAGCCGAATCTGAAGTTTCTAAGCGCCGATTATCGACGTCTGCCGATTGTTGCGGGTTGCTTCGAACGATTGCGTGTCGCAGGAGTGGTCGCGCCGTCGCCGGTTCCGGGCGTCTATGTCGTCAACGCGAAACGCTCTCCCATTTCGTCTCGGCGGCCTTCAAAGCCGGATGGCTGACGAGAAGATGCCACACCACGGCGCACAATCCTTCGGTGTGGGGCGTAATGCGCTCTTGTGAGGCGGTTGGAATGACGATGCATTCGTCGGCGACTTTTTTCGTATAGCCGCCGTCTTTTCCCACAATGCCGAAGATTCGTGTGCCACGCTTGCGGGCCTCGTCGATTGCACGGACGAGATTGACGGAGATGTTCTTATCGACATTTCCGCCGCCCACCGAGAACACCAGAATCGCATCGCGGTCGCCGACGCGCGAAATCTTGAGCCATTCCGCGAAACAGCTCTCCCACCCGTCGTCATTGACCCGCGCGGTCAGCTCCGACACGTTGTCGGTCGGGGTATAGGCCTCGAATCGACAGATCTTCCGGAAATCGTTGACGGCGTGGCTGGCGTGTCCCGCCGACCCGCCCACCCCGATCACGAACAGCCGGCCGCCGCCGTCGCGAATTTTTGCAAGGCCGGCAGCCAGGCGATCGATCGCGGCGGCGTCGATCCGGCGGACGATGTCGACGGTCTCGTCGAGAAACGCACGGCTGAACGACATCGCGGACATCGTATACTCATTCGTGTCGCGGCCTCGCTTCGCCGGCATGCTGATCGTCATCGCCGCCGCGGCGCGCAGCCTCTCCCTCGGCTGGCTGCATCCATTGAACTGGGACGAGATCGAATATTTTCGCGCCACCGAGTGGGTGAGCGGCGGCCTCGTGCCGTATCGCGATTTCTGGGAACACCACACGCCGCTGCAGTGGTTCGTGTTTGCTCCTGTCGCGACTTTTGTGCACTCGCCGGGAGCGTCGGCGATCCTCGCGATGCGATGGGCGCAAGTGCCCCTGTGGATCGCGACGTTCGTGTTGATGGCGATCTGGATGCGCCGGGCCGGCATTTCACTGCCGGCGACGCTGAGCGCGATCCTTCTCGCGCTGTGCAGCTCGATGTTCATGCTGCCGGCGGTCGAATATCGAATCGATTCCCTCGGCTGCCTGCTCTACGCGCTCGCGCTGGTCCTACTGCAGCGCAATCGGAACTTCGAGGGCGGCGCGGCGTTGTGCCTCGCCGGGTTCGCAAATATTCGACTGGGGCCGCTGCTGGCGCTGACAGTGATTTTGTATCTCTTCCGGCGATCGCGCATCGCCATGCTCGCGGGAGGAATCGTCACATTCGCGCTTTGCTCGTTGTATTTCATCGCCACGCACAGCGCGGCGATCGCCTTCCGCCGCGTCTGGACCGAAAACTACCTCGGCGATCGTTTGTCGAAAGGGACGGAAGGAGTCTTTCTGCATCGCCTGGCGGGCGTTTTCGGTTGGCGTCCGCTGAACCATACTTTTGATCCGGCGGCGATCGATGTTGCAACGATCTTCATTCTGGTCTTCGGTGTCATCGGCATCGGCCGGGCCTTGATCACGCGTCGCGAGCATCTCTTTATGCTGGCAATTTTTATATATATCATTTTGAGATCACGATTCTGCTGATGCTGCCGTTTGTCGCTGCCGAGATCGAACGGCTTGCGGATCGACGCTGGGCCATTGTGGTGGCAGGACTCTTGTTAGCATCAGGAGTCAATCTTTTTGCGTCGATTTTTCGCGGAAAGGAAGCGGACCTCGCGTATCAGGACCTGATGATGCGGGAAGTCGATCGATTCACGCCTCCAAATGGCAGAGTATTCGACGGTGTCGGCTGGGCGCTCGATCGCCGGCCGGCATATCGCTACTGGTTCCTGCCGAAGCTCGTGCAGAGTCTCGAAAAGGAAGGTCGATTCGAGCATTATGATCCGCGCCCGGATCCGCCGGCGGCGATCATTACAGATCACAATGCTTATGTGTGGCTCGAGCTGCATCCAGAGACTGGGGCGTTCGCGACGAAGCATTATCTGCCCGTATGGCGCAATCTCTGGCTTCCTGCTATGAGCGCGCGATTGAACGCCGGACAATTCGCGGATTGGATTGTGCCTGCCACCGGCACATACCGCATTTACGCATCGGGCGCACTGGCAATGCATCCATGGTTTAGAAATCCGCTCGCCTATGGGACATTCGAGAGTCGCAATGCGCGAATCAACCTCGTCGGATTCCGTCGCGCGAACCTCGGATGGAGAATTGAAGGCGTCGCGGTACCGCCCACCGATGTGCTGCGTCTCAAACGCGGACAACATCTTCGCGCGATTTCCGCCGGCGGGCCGTTAGGCGTGATGGTGGTCCCGAATGGCATCAGAAGCTTGTTTCAACAACCTCCGCCCGGCGTCACGCTCGACGCCGCCGCGCCACCGGTGACGCACGTGCCCTTCCAATGAATCGCGCTCTGTTTCTCGATCGCGACGGCGTGCTGGACGCGCTGGTGCATTACGCCGATGGTTGGGGCGCTCCGCGGACGCCGGCCGAGCTGCGTTTGCTGCCCGGTGTTCGCGACGCGGTCGCTCGTGCAGCGCACAACGGCTGGTCGATCTTCGTGATCTCGAACCAGCCCGACGCGGCCAAGGGCTACACGACTCGTGAATCGCTGCAGGCGGTGCATGCCGAGTTGCTCGAGCAGCTCGACGGCGCCCCGATCCGCGAATTCTTCTACTGCTTTCATCGGGCCGAGGATCGGTGCGAATGCCGGAAGCCGGAGCCGTTCTTCGTCCTGGAAGCCGCGAAAAAGTACGCCATCGACCGCGGGGCGTCGTGGTTTGTGGGCGACGTCGACACCGATGTCGAGGCCGGGCGGCGGGCGGGGTGCCGCACCGCGCTGTTAGAATATCCACACTCGAGCTCGAAGAGAGGCGCACAGAAGCCGGATCTCATCTGTCGTGATCTCGATCACTTCGTGCGCACGCTCATCGGTCAACCATCGTCGAATGGCTCACAGTCTCAAGATTGATCTTTACGCCGACGGCGCGGATATCCGCGACATGGTCGCTGCCCGCGACAGCGGAATCGTGAAGGGCTTCACGACCAATCCGACGCTGATGCGCAAATCGGGCATCTCGGATTACGAGTCCTTCGCGCGCGACGCGCTGAAAGCGGTCAGCGGGCTTCCGATCTCATTCGAAGTTTTCGCTGACGAATTCGATGAGATGGAGCGTCAGGCGAAGCGCATCACCACCTGGGGCGAGGGCGTGTTCGTAAAAATTCCGATCACGAACACGCGAGGGCACTCATCGATCGATCTCATTCGGCGGCTGTCGTCGGCAGGCATCAAGCTCAATATCACGGCGATCCTGACGCTCGATCAAGTGCGCTGCGTCGTCGATGCTGTGGATTCAAAAGTGCCGGCGATTGTCTCCGTCTTTGCCGGGCGCATTGCCGACACCGGCCGCGATCCGGTTCCGCTGATGACCGAGGCCGCCGCGATTGTGCGTAAGAAACCGAAGGCGCAGCTCTTGTGGGCCAGCCCGCGCGAGCTGCTGAATATTTTTCAGGCCGATGCCTGCGGCTGCCACATCATCACTGTCACCTCCGACATCCTCAAGAAGCTCGCAATGGTCGGCAAGTCCCTCGAAGACTTGTCGCTCGATACAGTGAAAATGTTCTACAGTGACGCGGCGGCGGCAGGATTCAAGCTGTGATCGTCACGCGCACGCCCTTTCGAGTCACGTTAGGCGGCGGTGGAACCGACCTGCCGTCGTACTTCTCGCATCACGGCGGCTTCATCTTCGCGATGGGGCTCGATAAGTACATGTACGTGGCCGTCAATCGCCCCGTCGTCGGACATCAGGTTCGCCTTCACTACTCGCACGCCGAAGTGGTGGAGAACGTCGGTGAGCTGAAGCACGAGCTGGCACGCGAGGCGCTCAAGGCGCACGGAATCGAGAATACGTTCGAGGTGGCATCGATTGCCGACCTTCCCGCCGGCACCGGGCTCGGGTCGTCGAGCTGCTATCTGGTCGGGCTCCTCAATGCATTGCATCACGACCGCCGCGATTACGTTCCACTGCAGACGCTGGCGGAAGAGGCCTGTCACATCGAGCTCGACATCCTCAAAGAGGGCATTGGCAAGCAGGACCAGTACATGGCGGCATTCGGTGGCCTAACAGTCCTGCAGATTGAGCGCGACGGCCGCGTAACGGTCCGTCAGCTCTCTCCGAGCAGCGGTGATGTCGCTGATTTCGTCGCACATACGCACATCTACTACACCGGATCGCAGCGCGACGCCCGCGAGGTTCTCGTCGATCAGAATCAGGCGATGCAACGGAAGGACAGCGTCGACCACGCCCGCGTCGCCGACAGCCTCCATCGCATCAAGGAGCTCGGGCATCGAATTTTGGAAGCAATCGAAGCCAGCAACTTCGATCGATGGGGCGAGCTTCTGGACGAGCACTGGCAGAGCAAGAAAAAGCTGTCGAACAAGATCACGTGGTCGCGAGTCGACGAGATCTACGACGAAGTCCGCCGGCGATTCGGCGTGTTAGGCGGAAAAATCATCGGGGCGGGCGGCGGGGGGTTTCTCATGCTGTACTCCTCGAAGCAGCACGCCGACCTCGAGAAATTCATGGCCGATCACCGCATGCCGCGCATGCACTACACCATCGAACCGGAAGGCACGAAAGTGGTCGCGCAGATGGGCCACGGATTTCTCTCCGCGTCGCAGTCGCTAGCCGTCGCCGCGCGGGAGACGGCTTGATCGCCATCCTCGGCGGCGGCATCTCCGGAATCTCGCTGGCTGCCCACCTCGACGAAAACGTAGAAGTTCTTGAGAAACGGGTACGCATCGGCGGGCTGTGCGGATCGATCNCTTTACGTTCGACGCCGCCGGACCGCACATCATGTTCAGCAAGAACAAAGATGTGCTCAACCTGATGGTCACCGCCCTAGGCGACAACGTGCATCAGCGCCGCCGGGAGAACAAAATCTGGTTCAAAGGGAGATTGGTCAAGTATCCGTTTGAGAATGATCTCGCCTCGCTGCCCAAAGAGGACAACTTCGATTGCATCTACGGATACATCGTCAATCCGCACGCGAATGAAAAGCCGGCGAACCTCGCACAATGGTCTTATGCGACGTTCGGCGAAGGGATTTCGGACAAATACTTCATCCCTTACAACCGGAAGATCTGGAATTACGACCCGGCGCGCATCGGACTCGAATTCGTTTCGCGGATCCCGAAGCCTCCCATGGAAGACGTTCTCAAATCGTCGATCGGAATTCCGACTGAAGGCTATCTGCATCAACTGCATTTCTACTATCCGACCGAGGGCGGATACGAGGCGATCGTGCATGCGTTCGCGAAGCGCGTTCGCGGCAAGATCATCACTGGAACGGCTGTCGCGGAACTTCGCCTCGACGGCACGAAGTGGCTGGTGAACGGGCGACAGTACGAAAAAGTGGTCTCCACGATTCCCATCCACGAGCTGCTCACTGTCTGGAAGGATGCGCCCGGAGAGGCGCGCGACGCTGCATCGAGGCTTCGCTACAACTCCCTGATCAACGTTCTCCTCGGTTCTCAGAACGACGCCGGCCATCCGTACACCGCGGTCTACATTCCCGATCCGGCGATTCTTTTTCATCGCATTTCGTTCCCGCAGAACTTCAGTCCGCGCAATGTGCCGCAGGGCGGATCGGCTGTCATGGCGGAGATCACCGCTAACGCGGGGGATGGCGTGTGGGAGATGACCGACGATCAAATTCTGCAGCGGGCGATTTCCGATCTCGAAAATATCGGCTTTATCGATCCGTCGAAGATCGTCTATCGGCGCGTGGTTCGTTTTCAATACGGCTATCCCGTCTACGACCTCGATTACTCGAAGAATGTCAAGACGCTGCGCGACTCCGTTGCATCGGCCGGTTTGCGGCTGTTAGGCCGTTTCGCACAATTCGATTACATCAACTCCGACGTCTGCGTCGAGCGCGCCCTGGCGCTGGCCGCCGAACTGCGCAATGGATGAATCGGCGCCGTACGCATATTTCGAAGACGTCAATTGGGGACTCCTGCGCCTGTGGGGCAATCGCACCGGGAAAGACGTACTCGACGTTGGATGCGGATTCGCGACCACGTCGCAATTCATCCAGGCGCGCGGCAATCGCGTCATAGGGATCGAGTCGAATGCCGAAGCGGTGGCGGTGGCGCGCACGCGGATTGCCGATGTCATCGAAGCGGATCTGCAGAACGCGCCGAGTCTCGGAAAGTTCGACACGATCATCTTCGCGGATGTGCTCGAGCATCTCGCGTGGCCGGTCGGCATTCTGAAAAAGTACGCTGACCTGTTGAAGCCCGAGGGAACGATCATCGTTTCGCTTCCCAATGTCGGACTGTGGTCGGTGCGGCTCGGGCTTCTTTTCGGAAGATTTCGTTATCAGGACAGCGGCGTTCTCGATCGCACGCATCTGCGTTTTTTTACGCGTCGCAGCGCGATCGAAATGTTGCGCTCAGCAGGATTCCGTCCGGTTCGACGAACGTATAACCCTGGACTCATGCGGCCGTTCGTTCCGCTCGCGAAGAGAGTGTTAGGCCGGAAAGAGGGCGATCCGGCCGCCATTCTCGAATCGAAACCGTACAAGCTTTATCTGAAAACCGCTTATCCAGTCGAGCGGGGCGTCGCACGATTGTGGCCGGGACTCCTGGCGTTTCAGATGATTTTCGAGGCAAGCAGGGCATGAAGGTGACCGTCTCGATGATCACGCTCAACGAGGAGGGCGCGGTTGCCAAGGTCGTCGCGGACATTCGACGCGTCGTCCCCGATGCCGAAATCCTCATCGTCGATTCGAGCCGCGATCGGACGGCCGAGGTGGCGGAGGAGCTCGGATGCCGGGTGATCAAACAATTTCCGCCGAAGGGTTACGGTCCCGCGATGGACCGCGCCGTACGCGAAGCCGGCGGCGACATCGTGGTCACGCTCGATTGCGACGACACGTATCCTGTCGAAGACATTCCAAAATTGGTGCATTTGATCGACGCCGATTTTGATCTCGTCAACGCCACGCGCCTCGCCAAACGACCGAAGGCGATGCCGTTTGCTAACTACATCGCGAATCGAGTTTTCGCGTGGACCGCGCGACTTCTGCACGGAATCAAGACGACCGAAGTGCACAGCGGCATGCGCGCGTATCGCAAATCGATGATCGATGCGATCGAATGGAACGCGAACGGCCCGGCGCTGCCGGTCGACATGCTCATCATTCCGCATCGCCGCGGGTATCGCGTTACCGAGATCCCGATCGAGTATCGCGAGCGCATCGGCGCGTCGACGCTGCAAAGATTCCGAAGTACGCTGTGGACGTTCAAGCGACTGTGGAACGCGCGAGCGGTGCGATGAAGGTCGCCATCCTCGCCGGCGGACTCGGCACGCGCCTCGGCGAGCTCGCGCATGGAATCCCGAAGCCGATGGTGAAAATCGGCGAGCGTCCGTTTCTCGAATTCGTCATCGAGTCATTCGCAGCTCGTGGGCTGCGAGACTTCGTCATGCTGACCGGCTATCGCAGCGACATGATCGAAAAGCATTTCGGCGATGGCAATCGCTTCGGCGTCGGCATCGAATACAGCCGTGACCGCGAGCCGGTCGGAACCAGCGGCGCCGTTCGACAGGCGCGCGCTCTCCTGGGCGAGCGCTTCCTTCTCACTTACGGCGATGTTCTCCGCCGCTTCGATTACGATCGCTTCGTGCGCGAACACAACGAGCCGTGTCTCGCTGTCTATCGCCGGATCTCGGTCGGCAACACCGACGTCGATGACGATCGCGTCGTTCGATTCGACAAGCGCGCGCCCGAGCTACCGTACATCGACGCTGGTTTTTCGGTGATGCCCGACGACGTCATCGAGTGGCTGCCGGCGAAAGGCTCGTTCGAAGAAATTGTTTTTCCGCGTCTCGCTGCGGCGCGCCGCCTCGGGTGCGAGGTCGTCGATCACAACTTCTTCGAGATCGGCACGCCCGAGGAGCTCGAAAAAACACGAAAGGCGCTCGGTTGAAGATCGTCGTGACCGGCGCGGCCGGCTTCATCGCGACGAATCTTCTTCCGCGTCTGTCTCGCGGCGGCCACGACGTCCACGGCATCGACAACTATTTCCTCGGCAAACGCGAATTCATCGCGCGCTCGGCCGGCAATCCGCATTTTCGTTTTCACGAGATTGATCTTCTCCATCGCGAGCGCCTCATCGAGCTCTTCGAGCAAGTCAAACCCGATCTGGTGTGGCATCTCGCCGCCAACAGCGACATCAGCTTCGGAACGAAGTACACCGACTTCGATCTGAAAGGCGGCACGCTCGCCACCTACAACCTTCTCGAAGCGATGCGCCTCGCCGGGACGAAGGAGCTGATTTTTTCGAGCAGCGGATCGATCTACGGCGAGCCGAAAGTGATGCCGACGCCGGAAGACTACGGCCCGATACTTCCGATCTCACTTTACGCCGCCAGCAAGGTCGCGTCCGAGACGTTGATCACCGCGTTCGCAAGCAGCTACGCCATCCGAAGCTGGATCTATCGATTCGGCAACATCGCCGGACCGTTTCCGACGCACGGCGTCATTCACGATTTTGTTTTGAAGCTGCAGCGCGATCCAACGCGGCTCGAGATCCTC
>QHVX01000266.1:5584-5807 GCA_003222375.1 Acidobacteriota bacterium | reverse complement strand
GTGCCGAGGAGGTAGAGCGCGCCGAGCTTGTTGCCGTCGCTGGATGCGCAACGCTGCAGGATCGGGATCGCGCGTTCGTGCTCGTTCAACTTGTGAAGAATCCAGCCGTAGCCATAGAGGACCGACGGATTCTGCGAGTCGGTTGCGTAGGCGCGCTCATACAACGGCCTGGCCGCCTCCAACTCTCCTCGACTTACCGCCATCTGTGCGGCGAGCAGCGTCA
>QHVX01000266.1:0-5496 GCA_003222375.1 Acidobacteriota bacterium | reverse complement strand
CGCTTGATCGCGTCGCGCAGCGGTGAGGTTGCCTGTACGAGCTTCTGTTTGAATTCATCCGCCGGAATGCGGTGATGCCGCCGGCAACTCGAGCAATCGTTCAGGATTCGATATTTGCGCAGTGGAACGATCGGAATGAACAAGACGCAAATCCACTCGCGCGTGTCGTACGACGAAAGCGTCGCTGAGCGCCCGCACGATTCGCAGACGTCGACTCGCGCAGAGCGATTGCCTGCGCCGTAATAGTGCGTACCGATGCCATTGATCGTGTGCGGCACGGATTCCTCCCCCGGACCTTTTTGGTGTGAGAGGAAAGGGTAGCAGAAGCCGTTAAGACGGTTTTGAGAGCGCCGTCACAACGATTTGAGATAGGCGACCAGTTGCCAGCGCCGCTCGTCCGGGAGGCGGGACCAGGAGGGCATGCCACGCCTGAGGTCGCCATTGGTCAGAAACGCAAAGAGTGCTGCGTCCGCTTTTCCGTGCACTCTCGACGTCCTCAAGCTGGGCGCGTCTGCGCGGCCTTCGGCAGTCGCTCCATGACAACGTGCGCAGTGTTCACGAAACAACTTCGCGCCTGCGCCGACCGCGTTGTCCTGCTTGCGCACTGGGGCTGTTGCTGTGCGGCATGCCGCGAAAGCTAGCGCGAAGATCAGCGCAGCGCGTTTCATCGGAAGAGTGCTCCTTCGTAGGAGACGCCGAATCGGACAAACATTCGATTGCTGCTGCTCGTCAGGCCCCAGGCTGGGCTGAGGCGCAGGGTGATGCCTTTTGGCAGACTCCACGCGATCGCCGGCGCGACGTAATGCGAAGTTCGCGACAGCGTCAGCTCGTGTTGCTCTCCAAGTCCGCCATACATTTCGAGGCCGAGAGAAATGTTTTCGGCACAGAACCGACAATCGCTCGCGGTTGCGGCGAGAGCGAGCGGGCGACTCGTTCCGAGCGCGTATCCGAGCTCCCACGGCTCGCTGGCGAGATTTTTCTCTGCGATGAGGTTGCCCGCGAAGTTCCAGCCGCGCGCATTGCTCGACAGGATCAGCTTCGTCTCGAGCTCGCGCTTTTTCTCGTGACGCGCCTCGTCGGCCGGTTCCGCAAAATCGCGCCAGGAGTCGAAGCCCACGACTTCCTTGGTGATCCTGTCGGCGCCGTTGACATCGGCGAATTCGACTAGAGGACAGGGTTGACGCGGTGTTCCTGCATGAGAAGGCGGAAGCGATTCTCGAAGTGATAGCCGGTGAACCCGGTCTCCGATCGGCCATCGAGATAGAGCGCGGTGCTCCACCAGCCCCGGGCGCCGTACTCGAGCTCGAGGTAGCTGGCCAGCGATCGGTTGCCTTCCTTCGGAAAACCTGCGACGGGGTTGAGGGAGACTTCGATGCTTCCCGGCTCCTCCATGTGGTGGGTATAGGTGATGAAGTAGGGGCTGGACTGCGCCGAAAGGGAGCCGGCCAGCAAGGCCATCATCAACATGCTACTGAGACTCAGTCTCAACATGGTCGGTGGCCGTCAGAATAGTAGCGCTGGCCCTGTTACGTCAAGCGCGGACGCCACGCCAACACGAACAAAATGAGGAATACCACATCGATCCACGCCCACGGGATCCACATCGACGGAATGCCGGGCGTCGTGAGCTGGTACCAGAGCACCAGGCCGGCGTAAGCAACCTTCAGCGCAATGCCGTACGCGATGAGATTGCGGTTCCTCTCCGGATCGCGCGCAATCTGCAGAAACATCGCGCCGAAGATGATCAACAGCAGCGCCGGGAACTTCACGTAGCCTTCGTGGTTGGGCGGCATCACGTTGAAATGCCGGTAGACGTCGCGCCAGAAAAGGAAAAAGATCAGTCCGAAAAGCCCGTCATAAATCGCCGCGATGTAGAAGAGCCATTTTCGCCAGTCGCTTTTCACGCAGTCCGCTGCCGCTCCCGCGTCGCCTCGGCGTCGTAGAGAGCGCATGCCAGGTCGCGCAAGCCTTTTTCGAGTTGCGCCACTGTCATCGCGCTCGGCACGAAGTTCACGTCGAATAGTGTGCACAGCTCCCACGCGCCTTCGCGAAGGATTCGCTTTTCGCGCCGCAGGCGGTCGTACAAAGGCGTCCCGGGAAACGCCGTCTGCACGGTGACCTGGACTTCGAAGAGACCGCTGTCGCGAACAAAGTGCAGGACGTTCTCGAAGCAGTCCGGCCCTGCCCCATCCAGCCCCAGGATGAAGCAGCCGTTGACCGTGATGCCGAACGATTGAATCCGGTCGATCGCTTCACGGTAACGGTCGAACTGCTTCGCCTTCCAGTTCGATTTTTGCTCGATATGCTCGAGCGGTGCACGCGACGGCGCTTCGAATCCGATCAAAACCTGCGCGCAACCGCTGTCGCGCATCAGCGACAAGAGCTCGGGATCGCTCGCGATCGAAACATCAGTCTCGGTGAACCAGCGAATGTGTTCTTTTCCTAAAGCGCGGAGTAGCTGGCGGCCATGCGATTTGTTCGCAAAGGTGTTGTCGTCGGCGAATTCGATGAACGGCTGCGGCCAGATCGATTTGATGCGATGGATCTCGTCGATCACGCGGGGCACAGGCTTTACTTTGAAGCCCGGCGCAATCCGGATCGACGCGCCGCAGAACTCGCAATCGAATGGACAACCCCGCTGCGTTTGCACGGTGAGGCGGTTGTACTTCTCGACGTCGAGCAGCTCGAAGCGCGGCATCGGCGAATCGGCGAGATCGAAGCGGAACGGACGCGCGTCATACAGCACATCGAGTCGATCTGCCTCGAGGTCCGCGATCACGCGCGGCCAGAGTGGCTCGCCTTCGCCCACGACCACAGCGTCGGCGTGCTGGGCGGCTTCGTGCGGAACCGCACTGACATGCAGTCCTCCGAGAATGACCTTCGTGCCGACGGCGCGGTAACGGTCGGCGAGCTCGTAGGCCTCTTTGATCTGCGCGCTGAAGCTCGAGATCGCGACAACATCAAAATCGCCGGGCAACCATGGCGCCGGATGGACGTCGGGCACGTCGATGTATTCGAGAGCGACATCTCCGGGCGTCGCGCCGGCGAGCGTCAGAAGGCCGAGGCTCGGAAGAGAGGCGATGACGCGATTGCGTTCGACGAATCCGGGAAGTGTCAGGCCGAGCGCAGTGAGCTCCGGGTCGTGCGCACGGACACCACTCATGGCGAGAAGACCGAGTTTCATGCGACCAACCAGCCTCCGATCAGCCCACCGAGTCCCACGAGTACCGCTGCTACGGGAATCGGAAAGAGATAGCGGAAGCCGGTGCGCCACGCTGTCATGAAGCAAGATACCGGCATCGTTACAAGTGAGACGACGAAACCGGCGGAAGCGAAACCGGCAAAACGCGCCGGAATTGGAATGGCAGCGAGGCTGAGAGCAAAAAGAACATTAATGATGCCGAGTCCGAAGAATGCGATGTGGCCGAGGCGGATCATTCGGCGTCGCAGCGACGCATAACCGCCCATCCACTGTTCCTTGTGAAAAAAGAGCCCGATCGTGGCGCCCGAGGTCGCTCCTGCGACCATGCTGATCCAGCCGGCCATCAGATTCAGTCGAGCGGGCTCTACCATGGTCATCATCATGCGCCAATTCCTCCTCGCGATCTCCACCTATATCTTCCCGATTTTTGCGACACCGTTACTGATTTGGTTGTGGTGGAAGATCGCAGGCGGGCAGTGGAGTCTGGTCGCTCTCGTGATGCTCGTGCCGGTGCTGTTCGGCTACTTCACCGCGTTTGTCGCGACAAGAGTCGTGAAGCGATGGCGGATGACGACTGGGCCGCGCATCGGCGGCGCCTACGTCCATCACGGCTTCATCTACGCGTCGAAGATGGCATTTGTCCTTCTGCTCATCACGCGTGATCCGATGGCGATACGCATCTGGTTCGATTGGATGTCGGTTGCGCTGCTCTCCGGCGCTGCGACGGCGTTCGGCGGTTGGTGGCACGATCTTCTCGCGATCCGCGCGGGAAAAATCGAGTTCACCGGTTTGGGGGCGTCGGCGGCAGAGCGTGCGCTGGCATCATTCGCGCCGCCGACTTACTTTGCGGTTGGCGCAACCTACGCCGTTGCGACGATCATCGGCTGGCAATTGGTTGTGGAGCAGCCGGGCCTGTTTCCATGGGTTTTCGCGGGAGCGCTGGCGGCACTCGTGATCGTGCCTACGATCGTTTACTTCGCGCTCGACAGCTCTAACCGAATTGCACGGTGAGCATCGACACCGATCCGCCGTCGATGCCTTCAACCGGAAAAGTCACGGCGTCATCTTTTGCGCTCGCGCCCATGACGTACAGCAGCGGCAGGTAATGATCGGGCGTGGGTGCGGAAAGCATCGCGTCGCGGCCAAGAGTCTCGTAGTTGATCAGCGGTTCGTGATCGCCATCGATGAGCAGCGCACGCGCCTGCTTCTCGAATCGCAGCGCCCAATCGAACGGCTCGACTGGATGCCCTCCCCACGCGTAGGCGTGCAGGTTGTGAATGAGGTTGCCGCTGCCCATGATGAGGATGCCTTCGTCGCGCAGCGGCGCGAGGCGCTTGCCGATGTCGTAGTGAAAATCCGCGGGTTGCATTTCGTCGATGCTGAGCTGCACCACTGGAACTCCGGCGTCGGGCACCACATGACAGAGCACCGACCACGTCCCGTGATCGAATCCCCAATGCTCGTCGGCTTCGACCACAGCGGGCGCGAGGAGCGTCTGGATTTGCGCGGCGAGCTCGCGATCGCCCGGCGCGGGGTATCGCACTTCGTAAAGCGGCTGCGGAAATCCGCCGAAATCGTGGATCGTGCGGGGATGCTCCATGGCGGTCACGAAAGTTCCAGGCAGATACCAATGCGCGGAAACGCAAACGATCGCCTTCGGCCGCGGCATGCGCTCGCCGATCGCGCGCCAGCCTCTCGTGTAGGCATTGTTCTCGATCGCGTTCATCGGGTTGCCGTGGCCGAAGAAAATCGCCGGCATTCGCATCAGACTGCGACAGTCGAATGCGCGAGGCGTTCCACGTCCGCGATTGCACGCGCGACCTGGCGCTCGCGTTTCTCGCTCTTGCGAACGTTGCCGACCACGTCTTCGATCAATGCCCAGGTCACGTTGGAAGGCTGGTAACGATCGGGATTCGACTCCGCGACGTGGCGGCCGAGCGCACCGAGGGCCGTGTGATATGGCAGCGGAGTGGGATCGTCGATGTAGCGTGCCACGAGCAGGCCCACGGCGGCCGACTCGACATAGCCCTCGACGCCGGTGATCTGGCCCGCGAAAAAAATCTTCGGATCGCGTTTCGTCTGAAAGGTATTGCGCAGATGCTTGGGACCGTTGATGAACGTGTTGCGATGCATCGACCCGAAACGCGCGAAGGCGCAGTTCTGGAGGCCGGGAATCATTGGAATGACGCGCTTCTGATCGGGAATCTTCATCTTGGTCTGGAAGCCGACGATGTTGAAAAATTCGTCCGAGAGATCTTCTTTGCGTAGCTGTACGACTGCATGTGGGCGGTGGC
>QHVX01000296.1 GCA_003222375.1 Acidobacteriota bacterium | reverse complement strand
GCGGCTCGTACCGCAGCATCAGCGCGACTTTCCCCTTCAGATCGATGCCGGCGAAATCGTCGTAGTTGAGCGGCGGCGCAGCGATGCCGTATCCCACGAACGCGAGTTGCCCGTGAAATGGCGCGGAGCTCGACATGCCGAGCGGCGTCCAATCTTTGTCGTCGACACTCGCAAGCCTGTTTCCGTCCGCAAGAGCGACTCCAGTCTTCACGCGAAACGGCTGGCGATAGGAATCACGGAATGCAGGTTTCAGAGTCGCGCGAAGCTGCCCTTCGATCCAGTCGGCGGCGCGCTCGATGCCCTGCGTTCCCAGCCCGCGCCCTTCCATGCGGTCGGAGGCCAGGATCTTCGCATCCTGCTGAAACTGCTGAGCGAGAGAGATGGCGAGTAGGACATGAATCACGGGCACATTATCTGTCGATTCGCGGCTCTCCCGTTCGTCTGTAGACTGAAAGGAGAGGAAATCATCATGGCTAAATACATTTTGATGTTGCGCGACCACGGGACTTACGAGGGCCTCAGCGCCGAGGAGATGCAAAAGATCATCGGCCGCTATCGCGCCTGGTCGGGCAAGCTGCGGGAGACCGGCAAGATCGTCAGCGGCGAGAAGCTTCGCGATCGTCAGGGACGCGTCATGAAGCGCAGCGGCTCCAACCTCGCCGTCACCGACGGCCCGTTCGCCGAGGCGAAGGAGATCATCGGCGGCTTTTACGTTCTCGAAGCGAAGGGCTACGAGGAAGCGCTGTCGCTCGCGAAGGATTGCCCGCACCTCGAGTTCGGCACGATCGAAGTCCGCGAAATCGAGCCGATGTCCTGATGGATGTCGACGGCCTGATCGACCATCTGTTCCGCCACCGCGCGGGACAGATGGTCTCCACGCTCACGCGCATCTTCGGCCCGGAACATCTTCCGCTGGCCGAGGAGGTCGTGCAGGAGTCGCTGATCACGGCGCTGACGCAGTGGAGCTTCCACGGCATTCCCGAAAATCCCGCAGGCTGGCTGTTCCGCGTCGCGCGCAACAAAGCCCTCGATCAGATTCGGCGCCAGAAGTCGTTCGAAGCAAAAGCGCCGGACATCCGTGCAGCGCTTTCGCGCGTCATTGTGGACGATTCTACGGACGATACCCTGGGGATGATGTTGATGTGCTGTCATCCGTCGATTCCGGAGGAAAGTCGCATTGCGCTGACGCTGAAAACCGTCGGCGGCTTCAGCGTCGAGGAAATCGCGCGCGCATTTCTGTCGCAGAAGGCGACCATCGCACAGCGTCTCGTGCGCGCGAAGCGTCTGATTCGCGAAGAATCGATTCCGATGGAGATGCCATCGCGCGACGAGCTTCCGGTCCGTCTGGTGTCACTGCTCAAAGTCATCTATCTGATGTTCAACGAAGGGCACAGCGCACATGAGGGCGACGCGCTCGTCCGCGCTGAGCTCTGCGACGAAGCCGTTCGCCTCGGCACTCTCCTCGCCGAACATCCGGCGACGCGCGGCCCGGCGGTGCACGCTCTGCTCGCACTCATGCAGCTACAGGCGGCCCGACTGCCTGCGCGAATCGACGGTGCGGGCGAGATCACACTTCTGGCGGAGCAGGATCGATCGCGTTGGGATCACGAGATGATCGCCCGCGGCATGCGGCACCTCGACGCATCAGCGTCCGGGAATGAGATCACGACCTACCACGTGGAGGCAGCGATTGCAGCGTGCCACGCCGCCGCACCGACGTTCGGCGAAACCGATTGGCCGCGCATCGTCTCGTTGTACGACGAGCTCCTCGCGATGCAGCCCTCGCCGGTGGCGGCGCTCAATCGCGCCGTAGCGATTGCGATGGCGGACGGGCCGCGGGCCGGCATCGACGCCATCGAATCGATCGCATTGCGCCACGCACTCAACGAATATCCGCTTCTCTACGCGACCCTGGGCGAGCTGTGGTTGCAGAGCGGCGATCGCAATCGCGCCGCGGCCGAGTTCGAGCGCGCGCTCGAGCTGCCATCGACGATGCCGGAAAAGCGATTCCTGCTCCGCAAATTGGAGGCCTGTAGGTAGAATTCGCGCGCGATGGCAGGTCCCCTCACCGATTTCATCAAGCATCACTATCGTCATTTCAACGCTGCCGCGCTCAAAGCGGCGGCCGACGATTACATCCGCCACCTCGATCGCGGCGGCGTGATGTTCATGACCATCGCCGGCGCGATGTCGACCGCCGAGATCGGACTGTCGCTCTCCGAGATGATCCGCAAGGGAAAAGTCCACGCCATCACGTGCACCGGCGCCAACCTCGAGGAAGACATCTTCAATCTCGTGGCGCACGATCACTACGTGCAGGTGCCGAACTATCGACAGTTGCGGCCGGAAGACGAAAAGGCGCTCCTCGAAAAGCACATGAATCGCGTGACCGACACCTGCATCCCCGAGGGCGAAGCGATGCGGCGCATCGAATCGGCGGTCTTGCGGCACTGGGTCGAGCGAGATCGCAAAAACATGAGCCTTTTTCCTCATGAATTTATGTATGAGATTATTCGCGACGGCTCGATTGAGCAGTACTATCAGATCGATCCGAAGGACTCCTGGATGGTCGCGGCCGCCGAAAAAAATCTTCCGATGTTCGTCCCGGGCTGGGAAGACTCCACACTGGGCAACATGTACGCGGGACATTGCATCTCGGGCGACGTGAAGAATGTCCACACCGTGCGCACGGGCATCGAGTACATGATCGCGCTCGCCGACTGGTACACGAAGACGAGCTCGCGCAGCTCGATCGGCTTTTTCCAGATCGGCGGCGGCATCGCCGGCGATTTCCCGATCTGCGTCGTGCCGATGCTCCATCAGGACCTGCAGCGCACCGGCGTTCCGCTGTGGGGCTACTTCTGTCAGATCAGCGACTCGACCACCAGCTACGGCTCGTATTCCGGCGCCGTGCCGAACGAAAAGATCACGTGGGGCAAGCTGGGCGTCGACACCCCGAAACACATCATCGAGTCCGACGCCTCTATCGTCGCGCCGCTGATGTTCGCCTACATTTTGGGGTGGTGAACCTTCGAAGTGCGGCCGCTCGCCGCCGAAGCAGTGCGATTTCGTGATCGGCTGGACGAAGCGCTTCATTCTTTTTCATCGAAAGCGACATCCGGCAGCCATGGGAGTTGACGAGGTCAACGCGTTTCTGTCGCATCTGGCTGTCGAAGGAAGGGTGAGTGCGTCGACGCACTGCCGTGGATTGAAGACAGCGTTCGGGCGCGACGGGAAAGGAAACTTCCGGTCGTTCTCACGCGCGAAGAAGTGCGGTCGCTGCTTGCGGCGATGAGGGGAACACCCCGGCTGGTCGCGGCGATTCTTTACGGAGGAGGTCTGCGTCTTCTGGAGGCACTCCGTTTGCGGATCAAGGACGTCGACTTCGTGGCGCGGCTACTGGTCGTTCGCGAAGGGAAGGGAGGGAAGGACCGCCGAACGATGCTTCCCGATAGTCTCCAGCAGCCGTTGCATGCTCAGATCGAGTTGGTGCGCCGCATTCACCGCAAGGATCTGACCGCAGGCCGAGGAGAGGTCTGGCTGCGCGACGCCCTGGAGCGAAAGTACGCGAACGCGGCGCGCGAGTTCGGGTGGCAATATCTGTTTCCGGCGTCGCGTGCGACCGTAGATCGGCGCAGCGGAATCGAGCGACGACATCATCTCGATGAGTCGGCTGTGCAGCGAGCGGTGAAAGCCCGACTCCCGCACCGCATCTTTGGCACTCTTTCGCCACGCATCTTCTCGA
>QHVX01000295.1 GCA_003222375.1 Acidobacteriota bacterium | reverse complement strand
CTATGAGGTCTTCATCCCGGCCGGCTACTACTCCAGCGACGGCGGATCGACTTCCTGCGGCGGGCCGAACCTGCAGTACTGCGCCTATCATGGCAACGGCGATGGCCCGGACCTGCCGACCAACATCAAGTACTCGATTCAGCCGTATCCGAGCTGCTCGGGATGCCACGGAAAGGCCGCCTGGACGGCGTACAACGATCAGGAACACTTCGTGGTGCATGAGACGCGCGAAGCGATGACCGATTCGCAGCTCAACGCCTGGTTCGATCGCGCCGGCTACGAAGCCGATGACAAATGCGCCTGGGGCGGCGCGACGCTGGCGTTCCTTTTCGACGAGACCGTCGGCGGCCACACCTACGCCTATCAGATGGAGTACTCGAACGCAGATCGGAACTGCGTGAAATAGTCATCCTGAGCGAAGCGAAGGATCTCCGCGGCGGAGATCCTTCGCCGTCTTCGCGGCTCAGGATGACGAGCGGTTCCAGTTCTCCGTGATGTCGAAGTAAAGCGCCGGCCGTTCGCGACGCCTGTGCCTCCGAAGTAGCGCCGGAATTTGCCGAACCGCGCGAGTAGCCAGTCATTTTCAAAATCGACGCCGCCGTTCGGAGCATCGACCGGAATCGTGATCGCGGTTTCCATAGAATCGCCGGAACGATCGACAAGCGACGATGCGGAGATCTCCGCTCCATGCTTGCAGGCCGCGATCAACAGCGCAACCGCGAGGAGTTTTTTCATTTGACGAATCGGGCCGGCTCGCGCCGCCAGCGCTGCGCGATCGGCATCTGCCGTCCGCTGCCGAAGGCCTTCGAGGACACGCGAATCGTCGGCGCGGCTTGCCGGCGCTTGAATTCGTTGCTGTCGACGAGCCGCAGGATTTTTTCGACGAGCGCGCGATCGTAGCCTTTGGCTGCGATCTCATCGACCTCGTACCAGTCTTCGATGTAGAGCCGCAGGATTCCATCGAGCATTTCGTAGGGCGGAAGTGAATCCTGGTCGGTCTGATTCGGCCGCAGCTCCGCCGACGGCGGTTTGGTGATCGATGAGCGCGGAATGACTTCCGATTTGCGGTTGATCCAGGCCGCGACGCGGTAGATCGTCGTCTTGTAGACGTCGCCGAGGAGTGCCAGGCCGCCCGCCATGTCGCCGTAGAGCGTGCAGTAGCCGACGGCCATCTCGGACTTGTTGCCGGTCGAGACCACCATCGCACCGGTCCGGTTCGACCAGGCCATGAGGATGTTTCCGCGGATGCGGGCCTGCACGTTCTCGTTCGCGATATCGAATTTATTATCATTAAATAATATCGCTAATGATTGTTCGTACTGTTTATAGACCGACTCGATCGGGACGACGTGCATCGCGACGCCGAGGTTGCGCGCCAGCGCGCAGGCGTCATCGAGGCTGCCCCGCGACGAGAACTGCGACGGCATCGCGATTCCGGTCACATGTTCTTTTCCGAGAGCTTCGACGGCCAGCGCCGCGGTCACGGCCGAATCGATTCCGCCCGACAATCCGACCACGACATCCTTGAACCCGCACTTGCGGATGTAATCGCGGAGGCCGAGGATCAATCCGCGTCCGATTTCTTCGGACTCTTCGAGCGCGAGGACCGACTCGCACGACGGTCCGTCCAGGGGCACGACCGCGTGATGTTCTTCGAACGCCGGCGCGCAGAAAATCGTCTCGCCTCGGGCGTTGATCACGATCGACGAGCCGTCGAAAAGCAACTCGTCGTTGCCGCCGACCTGGTTCACGTACACCAGCGGGATTTGATATCGCCGCGCGATGTCGGAAAAAAGCTCGTATCGCGATTTTCGTTTGCCGGAGTTGAAGGGCGACGCCGAGATGTTCAGGAAAATCTGCGCGCCCTGCCGCGCTAATTGATCGACCGGGTTGTCGCAGTAGAGTTTTGTGCCGAGGACTTCGTCGTTGAACCAGAAGTCTTCGCAGATGCTGATAGCAGCGCGCGTGCCGGCGATGTCGACGATCCCTGGCGCGCGTCCCGGCTCGAAGTAGCGCAGCTCGTCGAAAACGTCGTAAGTCGGAAGAAGAACTTTGTGCTGTTGAAAAGCGACTCTTCCGTTTTGCGCGAGGATGGCAGTGTTGTGCAGCGGCTTTCCGCACCACGTCTCATTTCGTGTGATGCAGCCGAACAGCAACGCCGTTTTGCCGGTCATCTTCGCGAGCGAATCGCGAACCTGGAGCGCCTTGTTGACGAAAACCTCGCGATCGAGAAGATCGCGCGGCGGATAGCCGGTGACCGCCAGCTCCGTTACCATGACCAGATCCGCGCCCGCCCGCACGCCCTGCTCGTATGCGTTCCTGATCAACTCAGCATTCGTGCTGAGCGCCCCGACCGTGGGGTTGAGCTGTCCAATAAAAATCTTCATCCCGCGCTAACCATCCACGCCAAAACTGCGTCCTATCCTTGAAACACAAGTTAGCATGAGAAGAGTTCGCGCTGCCCTCGCGTCCCTCCTCGTTAGCCTGCCTCTGCTGGCGGCCGAGCCACCGGCCACGCCCTCATTTCGGGCTGTGCGTGCCACCAGCGTACCGGTCATCGACGGCGATTTGAGCGATCCGGTGTGGCAGACAGCACCCGAAATCACGAGCTTCACGCAGCATGACCCCGATGACGGCAAGCCGGCGACGCAGAGAACGGTCGTCAAGGTCGCGTACGACGATCAGGCCATCTACATCGCGGCCCGAATGGACGACTCCAAACCCGTCACCACCGTGCTGGGCCGCCGCGACACCAACCTGCAATCCGACTGGTTCCGCATCTACATCGACTCGCAGCACGATCGGCTGAGCGGCACTGGATTCTGGGTCAACCCATCGAGCGTGCAGATCGACATGCAGCTCTACAACGACATCTATGACGACTGGAACTGGGACGCGGTGTGGAAATCGGTGGCGAAGATTGTGCCGGGCGGGTGGGTCGTGGAAGTGCGGATTCCGTATTCGCAACTGCGCTTTCCCGAGCGCCCCAATCAGGTCTGGGGAATCAACTTCGCGCGACGCACGCAATCGAACAAAGAGACCGACTGGTTGGTCAACACGCCGAAGGAGCAGAGCATCCATCCGGAGAGATCGCTCGAGCTGATGCCGTACGGCGTTGCGCGCTCCGATCTGACGACTCCCGTTCCGGCCGGCGATCCCTTCACGCGCGCGAGCGCCTACAAGATGGACGGCGGCGTCGACGTGAAATTCGGAATCTCATCGAATCTGACGTTGACGGGAACAATCAATCCCGATTTCGGTCAGGTCGAAGTCGATCCGGCCGTCCTCAATCTCTCGCAGTTCGAAACATTCTTCCCCGAGAAACGGCCGTTCTTCACCGAGGGCGCGTCGATCTTCAACGCGTACGGCAACGGGCCGGCGAACTTCCGCGCCAGCTTCAACTTCTATCCGCCGCGGATGTTCTATTCGCGACGGATCGGGCGTTCGCCGCAGGGAACTTCGAACATCAGTTACGACTTCATCGACGCCCCGTCGCAAACCACGATCCTCGGCGCCGCCAAAATCACGGGAAAAATCGGCAACGGCTGGTCCGTCGGCGCGCTCGATGCGATCACGGACAGTGAACGCGCGCGCTACGAGGCCGGAAGTCTGCGCTATTCGCAGCAGGTTCGAAGGAGTACGGCGACTCGCGCATCGGAATGCTGGTGACGCAGGTCCATCGCCGCGTGCCCGACGAGCTCTCGTATCTCCGCGGGGATGCGACCTTCATCGGACTCGACGGCTATACCAAATTCCTGAAAAAGAACTGGCTGTGGGAATGGCTGGCGGGCGGAACGAAGGTCGGCGGATCGAAGGACGCCATCGATTCGACGCAACTGTCATCGGCGCATCAATACCAGCGTCCGGATGCCGACTATCTGCACTACGACCCCACGCGGACTTCTCTTACCGGTACCGGGTTTCGCACCATGGTGTCGAAGCTGACCGGAAGGTGGCGTCCGATCGTCGGGCTCAGTGGCTACACTCCCGGCTTCGAGACCAATGATGTCGGCTTCATGCCTCGAGCCGACGAAATCACGTCGCACTTCGTCATCAACTACGTCAATGAAACCGTGACGAAACATTGGCGCGATCGCGAATTCTGGGTCGGGAAATATCAGAATTGGAATTGGGGACGCGACAACCTCGCCAACGGGGTCTATGGCAACTGGTTCGCCGAGGCGACGAATTACTGGTATGGGTTTGGGTGGGGCGGCTTCGAGGCACGCGTTCTCGACGATCGGAAGACTCGCGGCGGTCCGCTGGCGCAGCGGCCGTCCAACTGGAACGGCGGCATCGGTCTGGGGAGCGACAATCGCAAGAAGTTGTCGTTCGAAGCATCGATCGAAGACTTTGAATCGCGGGACGGGAGTTGGGAGCGCGGCGGTCGCATCTCCATCGTCTATCGTCCGACGACAAATCTGAAACTCGAGCTGTCGCCGTCATACACGCGAGAGTACGACTACGCGCAGTACGTCACGACGATCGGACCGCACTATGTCTTCAGCGGACTCGATCAGCACATCTTCGAGCTCGGCACGCGCGCCGACTGGACGATCAAATCGACGCTCTCGCTCCAGTTGTATCTCCAGCCGTTCGTCGCGGCCGCCGACTATCACGATTTCCGCGAGCTCGCGCGGCCGCGCTCGAGCAGCTACGTCCCGTTCGCATACGACAGCAATCGCGATTTTGATTTTCGAAGTCTGCGCGGCAGTGCGGTCGCGCGATGGGAGTTTCGACCCGGATCGGCTCTCTATGTGGTGTGGAATGAGAATCGTTCCGACACCCTCGACGTCGGCAACTTCCGTCTGCGCAGGGACGTCAGCGCACTGCGCCACGCGCCGTCAAACGACGTTTTTTTGGTGAAAATCTCCTATTGGCTGCCGATGTGATTCGCGCGCCGTCCCGATTCTTGCAACAATCACCGGTTTTGAGGTGAATAGATGCCGGAAGAATTCGGGACGGTGAACCTGAAACAGGGAACGCAGCAGCGCGAGATCGAGATGCTGCGCAGGCACTACCGCGCCCATCGCGAATCGCTCAGCCGCATGATCGGCGACGCCCCGAGCGAACATCTGGCCGGTGAATATCAGAAGCTGATCAGCGAAATCGACATGGCCGTCCGAAAACTCGACGAGCTGGAAGGCAAAGCTCCGGCGTCACCGCCGTCGATCACGGATACGAATCCTTCGATCAAGGTGTCTCCGGGCAACAGGGCGCTGGTTCCACCGCCCATCGCCTACGAACCGCCCACCCCGCGAGCGGCGCAGAATCGCATCGCCATCATCGTCCTGGCAGGCCTCATCGTTCTCGCCATCATCGGTTGGCTGATCTGGCGCGCGAGCTCGGAGCGCAAAGCGAACGTTCCGATCGTCGAGCAGCGGCCGGCGACGGTGACAAGTGCGCCGCCGGCGGTGACACCCGCGCCGCGTCCGGTGATCACGCTGAAAGTCGACACCGCGATGGACATCGAAGTGACGCGCTCGGCATGCCGCTGCCTGTTCTACGACTACCACGGCAAGTTGCCCGCCAAGGGACAGGAGACGATCACCGTCACGATCGACGGCGCGCGCGCGAAAGCGGGAACGTTGCAGGAACAGCTGGACGTGCATGTGAAGAAGGACCCGTCGATGAGCGCGACGTTCACGGTGCAGGCGACGATCAAGTGAGGTCGCGCGTCATCCTGAGCCGCGCAGACGGCGAAGGATCCCGTGCGCGGAGATCCTTCGCTACGCTCAGGATGACGATGCTACTGTTCCTCACGATGTGTGCATCGCAAAAACAGCCGCTCACGCTCGACGAAAAAATCGGGCAGATGTTCGGCATGCGCGCCAACGGCGTGTTCATGAGCGAGTCGTCGCCGGAATATCAGAAACTGCTGCATCAGGTCCGCGACAATCACGTCGGCGGCGTAGTCTGGTTCCTCTCCAATGTCTACGAGACCGCGGTGCTCAATCAGAAACTGCAACGCGCGTCGCGCGTGCCGCTCCTGATCAGCGCCGATCTCGAAGCCGGCATGGGGATGCGGTTCGTCGACACGACGTTCTGGCCGTCGGCGATGGCTGTCGCCGCGACCGGCGATCCGACTCTTGCCGAGCGCGAGGGCCGCGTCGTCGCGAAGGAAGCACGCAGCGTCGGCATCAATCAAATTTACGCGCCGGTCGCTGACGTGAATGTTGCGCCTGACAATCCGGTCATCAACACGCGAAGCTTCGGCGAGGATCCCGAAGATGTCGGACACTACGTCGCGGCCTTTATCCGCGGAGTACAGAGCGAACACGTGGTCGCGACGGCGAAACATTTTCCAGGCCACGGCGATACGCATACCGATTCGCATCGCTCGCTTCCGGTGCTCAGCGTCTCGCCGGACCGGCTGGAAAAAGTCGAGCTGGTGCCGTTTCGCGCCGCAATTGCGGCCAATGTCGCGTCGATCATGATCGGCCATCTCTCGATTCCATCGATGGATCCGACTCCTGCGCCGGTGCGAACGGATTTGCACAACGAAAATCCATACGGCACGCGGGCAGAAGAAATCCCGACCGAGGGGACGTTGCCGGCGACACTGTCGTCGAAAATCATCAACGGTCTGCTCCGAAAAGGCCTCGGATATCGAGGGCTCGTCGTCAGCGATGCGTTCGACATGGGAGGTCTCGTCGAGCACTTCGAGCCCGGCGAGGCCGCGGTCCGCGCGATCGAAGCGGGCGAAGATCAGGTCCTGCTGTCGCCCGATATCGACCGCGCGATCGCGGCGGTGAAAGCCGCGGTGAAGAGCGGGCGTATCTCGGAAAAGCAGATCGACGAGTCGGTAGGGCGAATTCTCGCTGCCAAGGAGTTCGCCGGCGCGCCGAACGCCGACCCCGAGTCGATCTTTCGCGTCGTCGACTCGCAGGAGCATCGCGATCTCGCAAACGAGATCGCGCGTCGCGCGCTGACGCTGGTGCGCGAGCAACCTTCAGTTCTGCCGCTGCGGCGCGACTCAAAAATAGCACTAATTATCGTGAATGATTTCCCTGACATCAACGTCATGGGCGATCTCGAGCGCGAGCTGCGCGCGCGTGCGCAAGTCGTCTCGTCGATGACGATTGATTCGCGGACGAACGAACTGCCACCAATCGCAAACGCCGATGTCGTTTTGATCGCCTTTGCGGTGAGAGCGCGCTCCGGCGCGGGACAGATCGCGGTCCCGGTGGCCGCGCGTCGTCTTGTCGAGTCGCTGAAAGTGCCCGCCGTCGGAATCGCGTTCGGCTCGCCGTACCTGCTTCGCGAAGTGCCGTCGATCGGCACGTACATCTGTGCCTACGGCATCCAACCGGTGATGCAGATCGCGGCGGTCAACGCGATCTTCGGGAATGCGACATTCAGCGGGCACTTGCCAGTCACAATCCCCGGCATGTATACGCGAGGACATGGGATCGAACGATAAGGTGCCGCGTGCCGCGTACCGCGTGCCGGCACTCGGCACCCGGCACCCGGCACCATGCATCTAACAACAATCGACTTCCTGGTGATCGCGGGCTATTTCGTGCTGGCGATCGGCACTGCCAGCGCGTTCATCAAGCGCGCGCGGCGATCGATGCTCGACTACTTCGTCTCGCATCGCTCGATGCCATGGTGGCTCGCCGGCACCGCGATGGTCGCGACAACGTTTTCCGCCGACACGCCGCTGGCCGTGACCGAGATGGTCGTGAAGAACGGTGTTGCCGGAAACTGGCTGTGGTGGTCGATGCTGGCGTCGGGGATGCTGACCGTCTTCTTCTTTGCGCGGCTGTGGCGTCGCGCGGAAGTCGTCACCGACGTCGAACTGACCGAGCTGCGATACGCCGGCAAGCCGGCCGCATTCCTTCGCGCCTTCCGCGCCGCATACCTCGGACTCATCGTCAACATCATCGTGATGGGCTGGGTGAACCTCGGAATGTCGAAAGTTCTATCCGGCACGCTCGGCCTCACCAAGATGAATGCGCTGATCATCGCGCTGCTCGTGACGTTCGCATACACCGTGATGGCGGGCTATTGGGGAATCACCGCCGCGCACGGATTGCAGTACTGCTTCGAGATGGGAGGCGCGATCGTTCTGGCGGTCGTGTCGTGGCGCGCAGTCGGCGGGGGCGATGTCTTGTACTCGAAGCTCGGCGATGCGCATCCGGCCGCCGCACCGGCGGGCACAATCTTCGGCCACTCGCGCGATGTGCTCGCGTTCTGGCCGAGCGGCAGCGGCGCGTGGGTTTTCCCGACCATCACGCTGGCCGCGCTGCTCGGCGTCAGTTGGTGGGCGACGTGGTATCCGGGCGCGGAACCGGGCGGCGGCGGATACGTGGTGCAAAACATTTCGGCAACGCGCAACGAGAGGGAAGGGCGGGCGGCGGCGCTCTTCTTCAACATCGCGCACTACGCGATCCGCAGTTGGCCATGGGTGATCACCGCGCTCTGCTCGCTCGTCCTCTACGGTGGAGCGGTCAAGGCGGCCGACCCCGGAATCAACTACGTGAAGATGATGGTCGATCTGCTGCCGGCCGGCCTGCGCGGTCTGATGCTGGCGTCATTCGCGGCGGCGTATTCCTCGACGATCGCGACGCAGATGAATTGGGGATCGAGCTACCTGATCAACGATCTCTATCGGCGCTTCATGGTCCGCGATGCCAGCGAGCGGCACTACGTGTTTGCGTCGCGCGTCGCTGTGGCAATCACGGTCGCGCTCTCGATCATCGCGACGCGCTATATGGATCAGATCAGCGGCGCGTGGCAATTTCTGATGATGCTCGGCGCCGGCACGGGGCTCGTCTACATCCTGCGTTGGTATTGGTGGCGGATCAACGCCTGGTCGGAGGTCAGCGCGATGGCAGCGGCGCTGATCACATCGCTCGCCCTTCGTTTCTTCATCGATACCTCACGCCCGGAAGGATTCGCGCTGAATCTGATTCTCACCACGATCATCACGACC
>QHVX01000294.1 GCA_003222375.1 Acidobacteriota bacterium | reverse complement strand
CTCGTGAAGGCCGCGCGGCTGAGCAAAAGATCCGTTGGGCGTCCGACATATCGTTGTTAACCTCCGGTATCTCCGATACGTAATCTCGAATGTGCTGTCCGCGAGAACTACAACCAGCAAGCTTGCTGTTGCGGTCGCTGTCTGTGCTGTCTTCTTTGTTGCGATCCTGGCAATTGCGGCGTATTTCGATCCGAGTATCAGAGTGCTTCATGTCTTCGAGGCGCTCCCCTTCCTTCTGGCTGCCGCTCTTTGCCTCGGCCGGAAGAAGTTCGGTTATGCACTAGCTGCCGTAAGCGGCGCGTTCTGGCTCTGGACCGCCGGATGCCTGACGAGTTTCGTCCGCAACGGCTTTGAGCGAGTCGTCATGCTCGCTCGTACCGGCGCCGTTGATCGCGTAGACATCCTCATCGCAGCTCCAGCTGCGCTCGCCGCAGGCGGTCTGGTCGTCTTTTCGCTCTTCGGCTACCTACGTCTTCCGGGAAAATCTTGGCGAGATTTTCCGCTGCTTCTCGCGGCGTTCATCCTCGTGCCTGTCTTTTTTATCGCAATATTCTATGCATTCGCTCCACAGTATTTGGGTATGTTCCACGGCATCTTGAGGAGATGACTCCTGACGAGCGTGTGAACGGTCGGCCCGGCTAACTCTGCGCTGCACCGGACCCCGACCGCTCCGCGCGCATCCCGAGAGCTATACTGTTCGCCGCGCGGTTGACGCCGGTGAGCGCTGATCCGTTAGCCGGACCGAGGTTAACGGCGTAAGATCCATCGGCGCATGAATAGGAGAAAGTTTCTCGCTACACTCACGGTCGGCACGGGAAGCGTTCTCTCGCCTTCGATTCTTACCGGTCTGCCCTCAAAAGATACCGAGTGGCCTCGAGATGGTTGCGGCAGCCGCGGACGTATCGGTGTGCTCACGCCTGATTTCGACGGGGTGCCTGAGTCCGAGATGTGGACGCTCGCACCACGCGGGATTTCAATCCATGCGTCCCGTGTCGTCCGCGTTGAAGGGCATGATTTGTCTGAGCCTCCACGTGTAGACAACGCCGCAGAGCAGCTCGTAGGGCTTCCCGTCAATGCGATCGTCTTCGCATTTACGACAAGCAGCTACGTGCTTGGGCCCGATGGTGAGAAAGCGCTTCAGGCGCGTCTCGAGAATCGCACGAATGGCATTCCACTCGTGCTTCCAGCTACCGCTGCGGTAACCGCGTTGCGGGCTTTGAAAGCGAAACGTATCGCTCTGATTCACCCGCCATGGTTTGCCGACCGGGTTCATGAGGCGGGACGAAACTATTTTGCTGACCTGGGGTTCCAAATAGTTTATGCAGGCCAGCTGAGACCTCCACGGAAATACACTGAAGTGCTGCCATCGGAGCTTTATGCGTGGGCGCTCGAGCATGTGCCTTCAAACGTCGACGCGCTATTTATCGGTGGCAACGGCATGCGCGCGATTGGAGCGATATCGGCGATCGAGCGAAGTCTTCGGATGCCCGTTATTACCGCGAATCAAGTAGCCTTCTGGCAGGCGCTCGGTAAAGCCAATGCACCCGCGACTGTCAAAGGCTACGGGCAACTACTCGCGAAGTCACCGGCCGTCTAGCTCTTCGCAGCAGCCGACCGCGTGCCGTTCGCTGGCCCGGCGCTTCCGCGCCTCGTGCTTCGCAGCTTCAGGTGTCAGACTGGCCGGCACGTGAAGGAACGCGGCGGCTGAGCGAAAGAACGTTAGGCGACGAGCGTGAGAGACGAAACTCGGAACAAGACGTTCGCGACGGCATTTCTCCGAGGCCCTGCTGACTTCGCACGTTTTGGTATTCTGCCGTATGAAGGCCGCGCAGCTTAGCGGCAAAACGTTGGGCCGTCGCAACTCCGGGGCGGTACGTGACTTGCCTTGATCGTAATTCTCGTCTTACATTGGCCGTCTCATGCGTCAGATTCAGGCTCGATCAATGAAGACTATCGCCATGATCTCGGTCGCGGCTGCAACTCTCAGCGCGCAGCAGCCTCCTGCGGCTCATCCAACGAGCCACACCCAAGTCGTTCTCCTCGGGACGGGAACGCCTGCGATAGATCCTGATCGTTCGGGGCCAGCCACCGCTGTCGTCGTCAACGGTTCCGCCTATCTCGTCGATTTCGGTGCCGGTGTGGTTCGGCGCGCGAAATCAGCGGTCATCGAGCGCGGCATTGCAGCCTTAGAACCCACAAATATTCGGGTCGCGTTTGTCACCCATCTACACCACGACCACACCGTTGGCTATGCCGACCTAATCTTCAGCCCCTCGTCGACGAGGCGCGTTCCGCTCGAGGTGTTCGGGCCCACCGGCATCAAAGCGATGACCGACCACATCATCGAGGCATACCGCGTCGATATCGAAACGCGGTTGCGAGACGCGACTCGCGCGTTCCGGAGGGATATCAAGTCAACGCGCACGAAGTCCAGCCAGGTGTGATCTACCAAGACGCGAACGTCAAGGTTACGGCGTTTCCGACAAAACATTCCATGGAAAGCTACGGCTACCGCTTCGATACGCCAGATCGGAGCATTGTCATTTCAGGCGATACTAATCCAACGGAGTCAACGGTCGAAGCATGTAACGGGTGTGATGTCTTGATCCACGAACTCGAAATGCCGATCAAGCCTCCAACCACGAGCTTTGGGAAGTCACTTGAGGCGTTCGGCGCGAAGTATCACACCAACATAGACCAACTCGCCGACCTGGCAAAGAAAGCTAAGCCACGTCTCCTCATTATTTACCATGCTGCAGTCTCTCAGCGTCCAGCAACGGCTGGTCCCGACTCATCGTCGATTTCGGAGCTATTCAACGCTATCGCTGCTCGTTATGCTGGGCACCTCGTGGTAGGGCAGGATCTAGACGTGTACTAGGAAACCTCCGTCCGGCGACAGCGCGGCCCAACTCTTCGCAGCAGCCGACCACGTGCCGTTCGCTGGCCCGGCGCTTCCGCGTCTGCGGTTGGCGAAATACCAAAGGGTCACCACCCGAACGCGTTGAGTTGTCCGCCGGCCAATCGTAAAGCTTTGCGAAACACCAATATGTCCGCTCCCCACCAACCTGGGACCGTGGCGCGCCTAAACAGAATCCGAGCTCGCGAATGAAGGGTTGGTTCTGCGGCGTGGCGAAGCGGCCGGTAGGCTAGAGTAGCGGGCGTGCAACTCGGCATCGTCGGACTGCCGTTCTCAGGCAAATCGACACTCTTTCACGCGATCACCAGAACACATATCGATCCTGCAACGCTCAAGGCCGACGTCCACCTCGGCGTCGTGAAGGTCCCCGATCCGCGGCTCGATCGATGCGCCGCGATTTTCTCTCCGAAAAGTACGGTGTACGCCACCATCGAATTCGTCGATGTGGCCGGCTTGAAAAAAGGGGCCAGCGGCACGACGCAGTTCACCACCAGTTTTCTCTCCGCCGTGAAGAACAACGACGCGCTGATTCAGGTGGTTCGCCTTTTCCGGAACGATGCCGTCCCGCATCCGGAGGGGAGCATCGATCCGATGCGCGACGTCGCGACGTTCGAGACCGAGTTCATTCTCTCCGACATGGCGATCATCGAAGCGCGCCTGCAGAAGATTCACAAGCAAATCGGACGCGGAAATGACGATCTGATGAAAAAAGAGCTGCCCGTCCTCGAGAAATGCCTGGCGCTGCTCCAACAGGAGAAGCCGCTGCGCAACGAGGACCTGAGTCCCGAGGAGCTGCAACTTCTGAAGACGTATCAGCTTCTGACGCTCAAGCCGATGCTGATCGCGCTGTCGCTCGACGAGTCGCAGCAGTCGATTCTCGAGATGGAAGTTGCCCGCGTCGCCGCTGCGAAAGCGGGGCTGCGCACGCGCGTGGTCGCCTTCTTCGGCAAGATCGACATGGAGATCTCCGAGCTTTCCGGAGACGAAGCGCGCGTCTTCCTCGACGAGTACGGGATCAAGGAGTCGGCGCTCGACACGCTGATTCGCGAGGCGTACGCACTTCTGGGACTCCAATCCTTCCTGACCGTCGGCGAAGACGAGTGCCGCGCATGGACGATCCGCGCCGGAATGACGGCGCAGGAGGCGGCGGGAGTCATCCACTCCGACTTCGTGAACAAGTTCATTCGCGCCGAGGTCGTACACTACGACGATTTCATCGCGGCCGAGGGATCATTCGCCAAGGCGAAGGACGCCGGCCACTGGCGACTGGAGGGGAAGAACTACGTCGTCAAGGACGGCGACATCCTCAACATCCGACACAGTTAGGCGCCTCTCACGCCGGCCGGCGCCGCGGCGCAGGTGAGCTGATCGTTACGCGTGCGGTCGCATTCGCGCCCGGCGCGATGACGAGCTCGAATAGTCCAGTCGAAGAGCTCCACGAAACTTTCACGATCTGGCCCGAACGCGCCAAAACCTGAGGTGAACCGGGCGAGTAGCCCGTCAACGTGACGCTGTTCTCGCCGGCGGCGAACGCAACTTCGACATCGACCGCCTCTCCACGATCGGTGAGATCCGCGATCCGTGCGCGGCCGCGCGGCACGAACTTGCCGGTATCGCCGACGATCGCGATCCCCGAGCGGCTGACCGGCACGAGAACGACACTGGTCCAGTCCTGCGACAGATCGAGACTGATCGTCGCGCTGGCATCCACGACGGCTCCGGAGCGATGCCTCACGTCATACGCGAACACCTTGTCGGTGAGTCCGGTCTCCGATGGCTTGAGCGCAGCGCTCGCCGCATCGCCGCGCCGGAACGCGACCGCGTAGACGGCGCGACTCGAGCCGTGGTCGGTGTACGTGTACGCCACCACCGGCCCCGGCCCGTTCTGTGCCTCGGCGAGAAACGTGGAGTCGGTTGGAATGAGCGGCGCATCCGGTTTCACGATCACGCCGTCGGCGCGCGCCGCGCGTTGGAGATTGCGCACATTCGCGGTCCCGATCGGATCGCTCGCGCCAACCACTCCACCGGACAGCGTCGCGATCATGAGATTCGGCGCATCGTCGCTCGAGAAGACATCCACCCACGGCCAGATGCCGAGCGACGACGCAAGCCGCGACGCGTAGAGTACCTGCGGCCAGAACTTCCTTTCGAAGTGATCGTCCGACAGCCGGATTGAGGTCAGGTTCGAGTACTTCGATCCCTGAAGCACATGACGCGGCGTCGGCATGCAGTACTGCATCGTGATGCCTTTCGCCGCGAGCGCGCGCGCCATGTTGTCCATGAACGCGTCCTGATCGGTGAGTGTGAACTCAGCCGTCGCTCGCGAGTCGAGCCAGTCCTGCTCGTACACGGTGACGCCCGACTTCTTCAAGTACGCTGCGATGTCGTTCCAGTACTGCGAATCGACAGCGACGTTGTTCGAGATCATGTACTGCGAACGGTATGGACTCTTCGCATCGATCCAACGGGCGTGCGTGACGAGTGGAAGCCCGAGACGGTCGCGAAACGATGCGAGACCGTTCGGAAAGAGCTCCGGGTGTGCCTCGTACGTGTGGATCCCGAAGTTCCACTGGTCGGGCTTGGGGTTCCAGTCGCCCGACTCGCCCTTGCGATACCACCAACTGTCGAGCTGCATGTAGCCGAGGGGAAGGCCCTTGCGGATGAAGTCGTCGCGAACGCCAATGAGCGTTCCTTCATATCCTCTCGACGGCTCGAAGTTGTAGTAGTACGCGGCGCCGTTGACGGTCCAGTAGCCGAGGTACTTGAGGGTGACGTCAGCATCATTCGCCGGCCGTACTTTGCCGTGAATGTCAGTGAGGATTCGTCCCCACGTGTCGAACGCGCGATTGATGCCGTGATCGATGACGAGCAGCGTCGAATGCGAGTAGCCCGTCGGTAAGGTCGCTATCGCGCCGTCGATGCCGCTCTCGATCTCACCCGCCGATCCGAATCGCAGCTTCGCGACCATGAAATTCGCCGCGGGTGATAACACCGCCGTTTCAGCGGCTGCATCGAAAAACACCCACGGGCCCTCGCGTCCGGTCAGATCGAAGTGCGCGCCGAACCACGTCCCGCCGAAGGAAAGGTTGTAGGGAAGAGCCGGAAACGTAGAGAAGCGCGGAAAGGCGGGGGGATTCGCGCACGCAGCGGGAACTGCCTGCGTGAAGAGCACGCCCGGACGGCCGGACCAGGTGCGGATCCCGCGGATGTTCGTCGCGCCGCCGGCGACCGTACCGGAAAACGTCCACGCCGGGTCAGTCAACTGGATCGTGTACGTGCCATCGCGGCTGACGGTAATGCTGATACCGGTCGTCGAGTCGACAATCGTCGCCGCGCCCACCGGTAGCGCGAACAGACAAAGTAAGAGCGCGAAGATTCGCCCGCGACGTTGCATGGGGACCCAATCGCTGAATTGGACAAACTGAATTGTACGCGATCAGGAGATCCGGAATGCGTACAACTTCCCGGAGAGGTCGCCCACGAAGATGGTGTCGCCGGCGATCGCGATGCCGCCGTAGAGAGGGGCAGCGGTGCGGTACGACCAGAGAACTTTGCCGTCTGCGGCGTCGAGCGCCGCAATGAGATTGCCTCCCGCAGCGAAAACAACCCCATGCACCGTCGAAACGGGTGCGATCACCGGGCCGGGGAAGCCCTGCCGCCACAGGATCTTTCCGTCCGCCGGGTCGATTGCCACCACAGATCCATGGACGTAAGGATCCGTCGAATCAGAGGGAACGCCGCCGCCGACGTACAGCGCCGTTCCGTCGAATGCCGCGGTCGACAACGTGCCATCGCCGTCCTGCGGTACCTCTCCCGCCTTCGCCACCTCGGCTGTCCACACCGGGCCGGCCGCGAGGTCCGATCGCAGGAACGCATAGTAGTGGCCGTCTTTGTGACCGGCACCGACGAGCTGTCTTCCATTCTGATCCGCGAAGAGCGTAGGAGACGAGCCCCAATCTGCATCCCACGTGCTGTCGTCGGAATTCACCTTCCAACTATCTTCGGCTGCAAGTGACTGGAGATTGAGACGAACGATCGAGTAACCGAGACCATCGAAGTAGTCGAGGCCCGATGCTGTCGTTACGAAGATCTTGCCGTTCTGCGTGTCGACCGCCGGCGAAGTCCATACGCCGTTTCCGACTCCGCCATTGCCGATGAACGCGGCAGATGCGACCTCGTTGCCTGTCAGGCGGTCGAGCGCTACGAGGCGGCCGGGAACGAACGGGCTGTCGCAGTTGCTCGCGACGCCCTGCAGCACTCGTCCTCCGACGACTGACGGAGACGACCAGCCGTAATATCCGCCGGCCGATGAGTTGTCGCCGAGCGATTTGCGCCAGATGATCTCGAGAGTGTCGCGATCGAGCGCGTAGAACGCATCATCGCCGCCGGCGACGTAAATCATTTCGCCCTCGATCGCCGGGCTCGACGTGATTCCGAGAGTCGACGGATTGCACTGCGGGGCCTGGGTGCGTCCGAGGTCGGCTTGTGCGAGCACTTCGCCGCTCTGCACGTCGATCGCCGTTTCGAAGCCGCCCCAGTCACCGACGTACAACGTGCCGCGGAGTACGGACGGAGCGGACGCGATCGGGCCCTTCAGCGCCGTCTTCCATGCGAGTGTCAATCGCGGAATGGTCGCGACGCCGAGCGATGATGCCCCGGTCGGTGTGCCGCTCATCGACACGGTTCCGCAGTACTTCGGCCAACCCGTCACCCGCGGAACTGCAGGCCGCGTCCTGATCGTCGGCGATGGCGCGGCGGCGGTGAGAAGCAGTAACGCGATACCGCCGAAGATCTGCTTCATCCTGCAATGAAGACAACTGGCCTTCGAAAATGTTGACAACAGAACGAAAAACTTAGA
>QHVX01000267.1 GCA_003222375.1 Acidobacteriota bacterium | reverse complement strand
CCGGCGTGGTTCGACGAGGTGCAGAAGCGCGACCTCGTGCGGCCGCTGTTCGAGACGCTGCAGTACGAGAAGTGGCGGACGTGGAGGTACCAGAAGTTCCCAGTGAAGCCATTCGCCGAGGCGATCGATCGTGAGCGCACCTTCACGGGTGAGCTCGCGCGGGTGACCGAGTGCGAATTCCACCGTGTGTCCGAGACGCCCGATCTCGACATCGGGTGGCAGCGTGCCTTTCGCTACCGCGTCGAGCGCGAGGCGACCGCGAACGCACTGCGCGCACGTGCCGAGCAGCCGATCGAAGAGGGCTCGCACTGCAGCGATGGCGGGTGGAGCTTCGATGGAAAGACGCTCCGGTTCGCGAAGCCGATCGCGTTGCCCGAGCGGCGCGATACGTCGATGCCGCTGACGCTACACGTTCGCGAATGACGCCGCGATCCTCACTTTGCGCGCACGAGGTCGATGTGCGCCTGACCAGGCTTATCGGCCGGCGGCGTAAAAGTCCAGTCCTCGGTGTGATGATCAGCGTCGATGATCGTGAATACCGCATGGCTCATGTGTCCATACGTCGTGCCGCCAGAGACGTCGAGAAAGTCGAATTCCACTGTCTGGCCGTCTCGCGACAACTTGCCAACCATCCGAGGCCGGTTGTGGGCGCTGTCGCAATAATGTGTAAGCATCAGGCGATCGCCATCGATGTACAGCATCGTGATGGGATCGTCATCACCACGGCTCGGGTCATCGGATCTGCCTTCCGGCACCATCTCGCGGCACCACCGGAAGTGACGCGCAACGACACGAACAGGCGTCCGCTGAGATGGCGTTTGCTCGACTGAAGACTCTCGCAGGACCGGCGTCCTCGTGCCATTAATAGTTTAAGTGGAGAAATATCGGAGGCCCGCTCTCCTTCGGAACGACGACGAAGATGTCGTCGTGTTCATAGTCGCCGATCTTCACTTCTCCCGCATATCCCGTCGCGCGGACGATCGCCGGAACGGTGTTCTGATGACCGATGATCAGCACGACGTCGTTCTTGTGACGAGAACGGATTTCGTCCATCAGCTTCTTCGCGTAGTCCGCAACCCAGTCTGCTTTTTCGCGGTCGATGGTCAGCACGATATCGTCCGGCGTCTTCGCGCCGCGCGTTCTGATCACCCTCGGAGTGATGCCCAGGGCGCGCGCGATCGGCTCCGCGGTCTGCATGGTCCGCTTCGCGTCGCTCGTGATGATCGTGGTGATGCCCGCTTCGCCCAGGAGCCGAGCGAGGGTCATCGCGCGCCATTCACCTGTCTTCGAGATTGGGCCGTCGCCCTCGTCATACTCGGCGCGCTCGGCATGCCGAAGAATGAACATGGCACGTTGCCCGAGGATCGGAGAGGAACTTGCCAGGATCGCAAAGAGAACTGAAATCAAGACGGATCTCCGCATTGGTGTACTCCTTATTTCGCGGCCGGCACGCACGTCGTGGCGCGGCCGAGGTGATTGAGGGCGGTGGCGGTAAACCGGCAGTCGACTTCCATCTTCGAAATTGCATCCACGATCGACGGCATGTCGTGCTGGAGTTTTTCGAGCTCCTGGCGCGCGGTCGAAGGTCGCAGCGTGATCCGGCGGCCGGTCTGGGCGGCTTCGATGAGAATGTCGGGCGACCAGCCGTTAGGCCAGCTCGCGTCGAGGATTTCCATCGCGGTGCGCAATCGCGCAAGTTGTCCTCGCACGCCGCTCGGTGCTGTCGAGCTTTTCACGATCACTTCGACGCGTTGATTCACTGGAGCCGGCGGAATAGTGATGGTTGTGGTGAGGGTGTCACCGTCGTACTGCCACGGCGCAGTCGCTGATTCCGGCGGAAGCGCGTTCACGAGTCGAATCTCGTATCCTCGATTTGCAGGCATGCTGGGATAGGCGCCTTGCACGGGAAGGATCTCGATTCTGTCGCCGGAATGGCGGATCGTCGTCCATGCGAATTCCGAATTCTTGTAGCCGAGTGAATTTCCGGCGTCTTCGTAGACGCGCGTTTCGCCCGCTCCCGGAAAAACCGTCAGGACTAGTTGGCCTGCTCGGCTCTGCATCGGAATGATCGCGCCGGCCTTCACGTAGACCGGAATCTCGTTCAGCGCGAAGCTGCGTTCGAACTTCTCCGGACCCTTCAACTCCTTGCCGGTGAACCATTCGATCCACGTGCCGGGCGGCAGCCAGATTTTCTTGGTCGCCAATTGCGAGGCATCGCTAATCGGCGCAGAGATAGGCGCGACGAGCATGTCGCGGCCGAACAAATACTCATCCTTGTACTCGTAAGCTTCGGCTGCCTCGGGGTAGTCGTAGTAGAGAGGATGACAGAGCGAGATCGCCGAATCGTACGCCGTGCGAGCCGCTGTGTAGATGTACGGAATCAACGACTCGCGCAGCAGATACGCGTCGCGCATCGCGGCCGCATACTTCGCGGGATACGCCCAGATGCGGCGCTCGGACTGCGGGTCTTTGGTGGTGTGCGTGCGAAGAATCGGACTGAAGGCGCCCCACTGAATCCACCGCGTGTAAAGCTCGGGATAATCCGGATCCGGCTGCACGCCGGCCTCGGGCTTGGAACCGAGGTTCGCGCGCATGTGGCCGCCGATGTCGTGACTCCAGTATCCGTATCCCACATTGGCGGCGGTTGCCGTGAAGTAGGGCTGAAACCCGAGTGAATCCCAAACTGCGATCGTGTCGCCCGAAAAACCAACCTGATAGCGATGGTTGCCGAGTCCACCCCAACGATGGAAGAGCAAAGGCCGTTTGCCGCGGCGCTCCATGTCGGTGAAGTGCGTGTAGTTGAGCCACCATGTCGGATTCACGCCGGTGACGTTGGTGTTTTGCTCCTGCTGCCAGTCGAGCCAGAAAAAGTCGATGCCCTCCTGCTCGAGCGGATGATGAAGAATCTTGAAGTAGTTCTCGGCGAATTTCTTGTTCGTGATATCGAACGGAACGTATTTGTTGGTCGCCGGATCGATCCCCATCGCGCGCGCCATCGCGGGGTATTGCTCCTCGTGCGGCTGCACGCCGGAGGCCGGATGCATGTTGAGCGTTGTCTTCAGCCCCTGCCGATGCACCCAGTCGAGGAACGCCGGCGGATCGGGAAAGTAGATCTTGCTCCACGTGTAGCCCGTCCAGCCTAACGTGTGGCCTGACTGATCCTTCTTGTTCTCCCACCACTTCACGCCGAAGGTGGGATGCCAGTCCATATCGATCACCAGCACATCCAGCGGAATGTCGTGCTCCTGAAATCCTCGGACCAGCTCCTCGAATTCGGTGTCGGTGTACGCCCAATAACGCGACCACCATGTGCCGAATGCAAAGCGCGGCGGCAACGGGATTTTCCCCGCGACCTGCGTGTAGTCGTACAGCGCCTGCTTGTAATCGTGACCGTATGCAAAGAGGTAGAGGTCCTGCCGTTTACCTTTGGGCCTTTCCATCACCCAGGGCCAGTCGGAATTGTCGAATAGCGGACGGTCGGAATCATCGACCACGACCCAGCCGTCACGTGAGATCAGACCGGAGCCGAGGGGCGTCGACCCTTTGACGCCGTCGAGTGTGCG
>QHVX01000043.1:19949-28755 GCA_003222375.1 Acidobacteriota bacterium | reverse complement strand
TCGCACTTCGCGCTCGGCACGCAATCGGTCTCGAAAGTCATGCGGCATCGCATCAGCAAGATTGAAAGTGACGAAATAAGGACCCAAGTCGGTATCCCAGTGCGGGAGTCTCGAGCGCTTTCGTATTTTCAACACAAGCGCGAGTTTACCTCGGCATTGATCGTTGCCGGCCGAGACGGCCGGCAACTGCGGGCGGGACGCCCGCGCTCCTAGTGCACAAACTTCCGGCGGTTGCGAATGTAGTCCGCCAGGATGTACTCGCCGAGGCGATCGACCGAGGAGTAAAAAGCGCGGCCGCGATTGATCTTGGACAGCTGCTCGACGAAATTGACGAGCATCGGATCGGTCGCCAGCATGAAGGTTGTGATCGGGATGCCGGAGCGGCGACAGCGATCGGCCTCCTCCAGCGTGCGATTCACGATTTTCATGTCGAGGCCGAATGAATTCGTGTAGAGCCGGCCGTTTTCGAAAAGCGCCGACGGCTTGCCGTCGGTGATCATGAAGATCTGCTTGTTGTTGTGCTTCCGCCTTCGCAGAATTCGCTGTGCCAGCTCGAGCCCGGCCTTCGTGTTGGTGTGATACGGACCGACCTTGACGTACGGAATCTCCGAGATCGGCACCTCGCGAGCGTCATCGCCGAACAGAAGCACGTCGATGGCGTCCTTCGGATATTTGCTGATGATCAACTCCGTCAGCGCCAGCGCCACTTTTTTCGCGGGCGTGATGCGGTCCTCGCCGTAGAGCACCATCGAGTGCGAGATGTCGATCATGACGACCGTCGCGCAGCTCGAGTTGTGCTCGGTCTCGAAGACCTCCAAATCCTCCTCCGTGATCAGAATCGGATCGGAGGGGTCGGTGTGCTTCATGGTGTTCTGGATGGAGCGGATCGAATCGATCGACATCGGATCATCGCCGAATTGGTACTGCCGCGTTTCGGTCAGGCGCTCGCTCCCCTGCCCGGCGTTGTTGACGGAATGGGAGCCGGTCATCGATTTCTGAAGCCCGCCGAAGATTTCATCGAGCGCGTCGCGCCGGATTTGACGCTCGCCGCCGGCGGCCAGGACGACGTTGCCGTTGGCGTCCTGCCCGATGATGTTTTCCTCGACCAGGCGCGCGAAGAATGCTTCGAGGTCGATGCTCGGATCGATGTAGCCGCGCTCCTGCAGCGCGCGCATCCAGCGCATGGCCTCCTCGACGTCGCCACCGCTTTGCAACAAAAGATGATTGAAGAGACGGCGAAGACCCATCTCGGCGAGGAGTTGTTTGATGAGGTCGGGGTCGAGGTAAGAATATCGATGTCGCAAGTTAGGCGCGCTGCTTCTTGAGCTTGTCGATCCATCTGGCGATGGTTGGGTTATTGGGTAACAGCTCTTTCGCTTCCTCCAGCGATCCTAAGGCCTCCGAATCGCGGCCTAGCACGAGCAGAGTCTGCACGCGGAGCTCGATCAGGTTCTGATACAGCGAGAAATCGGTCACTTTCTGACTCGACATCAGCGACAGTGCGCGATCGGCGAATTTGAGCGCCGTTTCGGGCTTGGAATCGTTCAGGGCATCGGCGGCGAAGCGATGCAGCATCCGCGGCGAATCGCCGAGGAATGACTTGACGTCGACGAACTGCAGGAGGGCCTCGCGCACGACGGTCTCCTCGTCGGGAAACCACCCGTCGCGAATGATGCGGTCGATCTGTTTCGACAGCTCGGGCGAGATTTCGGCCGTGACCTTGCTCATGCGCCGTTTGCGAGTTTACGTCATCCTGACCCCGCGGAGCGGGGGAAGGATCTCGGCTCGCGCAGCCGAGATCCTTCGCTGTCTTCGCGGCTCAGGATGACGCGCGTCTTCGCGCGCGTCACTTGACCGTTCTCAAGACATTGAACTTCATCAGCTCGTGGAACGTGATCGTCGAATCGAGGTCCTCACGTGACAGACGCAGCGCCTGATGCATGCCCTCCAGGACCATCTCCATCCAGAACGCGAGCTCGAAATCATTCTTGGCCTGGATGTACTTGCGGGCCGTCTCGGCAAGTTTGGGGATGCGATTGAGCTCGCGGAAATAGTCAGCGAATGGCTGCTCGTCCGACAGCGTGATCTTGTTGCCGTCGACGAACCACGCCAGGATGCTGTCGTAGTTCGGCTCACTCTTCGCGTTGGCGCGCGGCTCTTCGCGCTGCTGCGGCTGCGGCTTCTTCACGCGACGTCCGGCGAATGCGTCGTCGAGATCGTCATGGTCCATTTCCATTCCGCGGCGCGCGCCGACGCCCGCCCGCTCGATGGGCGGAAACTTGGTTTCGAACAACTTGCCGACCGCCGTGCCGATCAGCTTTCGCGCGACGACCTCCGCTCCCTGCTGCTCGCCTTCGTACACCATCTCGACTTTCCCCGTGATGGCGGGAAGAACCATGGCGAGATCGGAGAGTCGCGGGAAGACGTGCGCATCGCCGGTGAGCGCCGCGCGCCGCTCGAGGTTCGATTGCAACAATTCGATCGCAGAGATCGTCAGCCGTGCCGAGACGCCGGAAGATTGATCGACGAGCTCCGATTCGCGCGCCACGAATGCGATCTGCTCGACCAGCTCGCGAATGTACGCCGGAATCTCGATCGTCGTCTTGGCGTTGCGATCGAGCCACGCTTCCTGATTGGTGATCTGCAGCGCGGTCTCCACGCTCTGCGGATAGTGCGTCAGGATCTGCGAGTCGATCCGGTCCTTGAGCGGCGTGATGATGTTGCCGCGGCTGGTGTAGTCCTCAGGATTGGCGCTGAAAACCAGCACGACGTCCATTGGAATCCGCACCGGAAAGCCGCGGATCTGCAGATCGCGCTCTTCCAAAATGTTCAAGAGCGCAACCTGAATGCGCGGCGCGAGATCGGGCAGCTCGTTGATCGCGAAGATGCCGCGGTTCGTCCGCGGGATGATCCCGTAGTGGATGACTTCTTCATCGGCGTAGGTCAGCCGCTGATTGGCGGCCTTGATCGGATCGATGTCGCCGACCAGATCGGCAACCGTGAGATCGGGTGTGTCGAGCTTTTCGCGATACCGCTCGTCGCGATGCATCCACGAGATCGGCAGGTCGGCGCCTTTCTCGGCCGCCAGACGCCGGCATCGTTTGCAGGCCGGCTGCAGCGGCGAGTCATTGATCTCGCATCCTTCGATGACCGGAATGCGTTCGTCGAGCAGCGATGTCAGCGATCGAAGAATTCGCGTCTTGGCCTGTCCGCGAAGTCCGAGGAGGATGATGTCGTGCTTGGAGAGGATGGCGTTGTGCAGCGCCGGGATGACGGTGCGGTCGTAACCGTGAATGCCGGGAAAGATTTTTTCCCGGTGGGCGATCTTCCCGAGCAGGTTCTCGCGCATTTCATCTTTGACGGATCGGACGCGGTAACCGGAGTTACGCAGCTCGCCCAGAGTATGGATAGCGGTCATGATGTCTCGGGAGTTTCGGAGTCGGAGTCGGAATCGGGATCGCGGTTGAATGCGTTCATCGCTCGTTTCAGATCGCCGCGAGCGAAGAGGACCAGCGCGTCGACGGCGCGCTCGATGCTGCCGCTCACGATCGGCAGCTCACTGTCCTCGAAATCGTCGAGGACGTAATCGCGCAGCCGTCCGACCTCCGCATAATTCGCACCGCGCACGCCGCATCGTAAGCGCGGGAAGCTCTCGCTGGCAAGGGAGGCAACCACCGAGCGCATGCCGTTGTGCGTGCCGGCCGAGCCGCGCTCGCGGATGCGCAATTTACCGAGCGGGAGATCGACATCGTCGGTGACGATGATCAGATCCTGCACCGATTCGACGTAGGCGTCGGTGAGCAACTTCACAACATCGCCTGAATTGTTCATGTAGGTCTGAGGCTTCGCGACCATGACGGAGCCACCGGCGACACGCCCCGTTCCAGTGAGCGCGTCCTTTTCGTGCCTGCGGATGTCGATGCGAAATTTCTCAGCAAATGCGTCCGCGATCATCCAGCCGGCGTTGTGACGGCTCCGCGCGTATTCGGCTCCAGGATTCCCGAGACCGGCGATTAATTTCACGGGCGGGAGGGTAGCGGCACGTTGTCGGGTTGTCGAGTTGTCAGGTTATCGGCCACAGACAACCCGACAACCTGACAACCCGATAACTCGCTGAAGCGGGCTGGTCAAAAAAATGCATTAGTAGAAGCCGATCCATGACCGAACGCATCGTAGTCATCGACGACAACGCGAACGATCTGCAGGTCATCCGCCGCGTGCTGGAGCGCAACCGCTACGCTGTCCAAACCGCTACCTCCGGCGAGGACGGCATCGCCCTGGGCGCCCGAATTCCGCCCGACGCGTTCATCGTCGATTACCGCATGCCGGGCATGGATGGTCTGGAAGTAGCGCGGCGCATCAAATCGGACCCGCAACTGCAGACGATCCCTGTCCTCATGCTCACTGGCGCGGACGCCGCGCGCACGATCGCCGAGGGGCTGAACGCCGGCGCGGACGACTTTGTGACGAAGGGCTCGGAGAACGAAGTGCTTCTGGCTCGACTTCGCGCGTTGCTGCGCGTGAAGCGCTATCAGGACCAGCTCCGCGAGCTGAATCAACAGATCACGCGCGACCTGCAGATCGCGCGGCGCGTGCAGGAAGCCCTGGTGCCGTCGGGAGCATTTCGCGTGCCCTGCCTGGAAATTCGATCGGCGTACATCCCGAGCGAGACACTGTCCGGCGATTTTTATGACTATTTTGTACATGATAATATGATGTATCTTTTTGTCGCCGACGTCTCCGGGCACGGCCTGCCGGCGGCCATTCTGGTGTCTCTGCTCAAGAGCTACATCCATACCGAGGCTGACCCGAACACGCGGCTGTCGGATTTGATGTCGCGTCTCAACGATTTTTTGTTCAGCGTCAGCCTGCCCACGCAATACGCCACCGCGCAGCTCTTTCGCATCGACACCTCCGGAAACCTCTGCTACGCGAACGCCGCGCATCCAGGATTCCTCCTCTTTCAGCGCCAGTGCGGGAAAACCACTTTTCTGGAGGATCCGAGCCCGCTGCTGGGAGCGATGCCGAAGATGGCGTACGACGAGCGCGCGCTGAAAGTCGCGTCGGGCGACACACTCTTCATCTACACCGACGGCCTCACCGATCGCCGGACGGCCAACGGCGAGTTTTACTCGATCGACCGCGTCGCAAACTTGCTCGAAAACAATCGCGACGCCGAGCTCAATACGATCTACGACGCGATCTACAGCGACGTGAGCCAGTTCTCAGCGACCGATGAATTCAAGGACGACATCGCATTCATCGTGACCCGTTTCCACTGAGATTCGTATACTCCTCAACAGTGCGTTTCCTTCTCCTCGCTCTCAGTGTCGCCCCGCTGTTCGCGCAAACGAAAGACTTCACACCTGCCGATTTTCCAGTCGCTCCATGTGCGCCCGCGAACAGTTGCCGGACATTCTCGGACTCCGAGATCGTCTCGGCGGCGTTCAAGTTTTACGGATTGCAACTCGACATGAATTGGGTGCTGGCACATCGAGCGGCGGTGCTGAAGGAGCTCGAGGCAGCGTGCAAGCGCCACGCGACCTGTCTGGCCACGCCGGGCAGCACGTTCTGGTTCTGCGACGATGTTCTGGCCAACGAGGCACACTCGGTCTGTCCAAAACTCTTTCCGAACGACAAACAATGCGCCGTCTTCATGGAAGTCTATCTCCTCGGAGTCGACATCAAAGCGAAGGAGATTTGGCAGTCGGCGCAGGCGTGCGCTGCGAAATCGCCGGCGCAGCAACATACGAAGCCGCTGGAAGTGTGGATGCGCCCCGAGATCCTTCCACCGCACTTCAAAGGGAGGATTACTTTTTTTGCGGTTGATGCCGACACGCATCTTCCGGTGTACGCAAAGTTCAAGTTCGAAAATCAGATCGTGTATGCGCCTGCGAGCCCGGAAGGTCTGCCCGCGACGATTTATCCGTTTGATTACACGCCGAAATTCAAACGCGTCCCGAACGCGGCCGGTCACACCGACGTCGTGCCGCCGACGGTGACGGTGACGGCGCCCTATTACCCGGATCAGAAGTTTCAACTGGCCGCCGAAGTGCCGAAGCTCATTGCGAACATGCGCCGCGAAAAAAACACGATCACCATCGAAGCAAAAGACGCGACGACCGGCAAGCCGGTGGAGATGCGCGTGATGTCAGGTGGCGATCCGATTGGCGAAACGAACAAGCCGATTGCGCTGCGAAAAAATGAACGCGGCCAGATCTGGCTCACCTCGATGTTCGACATGTACAGCGACGTCGTGGTGGCGAAGGCGCGATAATCCGTCGTCATCCTGACCCCGCGGAGCGGGGGAAGGATCTCCAGTTACGTCGCTTGAGATCCTTCGCCGTCTACGCGGCTTCAGGATGACATCACGCGATTTTTTGCAGCATCTCGACCGCTTGCGGCTTCTTCTCGTACTTCACTTCCGTGGCGGCGATCTTCTCGAGATACGGACGCGCGCGCTCCTTGTCGTTCTGCTTCATGTGCGTGCGCGCCAGCCAGAACCAGGTATCCACCAGATACTCGTTCTCGCTGAAGTGATGCGTCTGAATCGCTCGCTCGAACGACTTGACCGCATCGTCGTACCTCTGCTGCGCGTAGTAAATCCGGCCCAGATGCGTCAGCGCGTCGAAGAAGTCGTAGGAATGCTGCTCCACACTCTCCAGCACCCGCCGGTAGTACCCCTCGGCCGTCTCCAGCTCGCGGCAATCGAAATGAATCGCACCGCAGAACAGCAGGGCGTTCCGATAAAAGTAGGAATTGAAAAATGGCTGATGCGGGTCGAACAGATGCAGCGCCTCCTGAAAAAGATGCAGCGCCTCGGCCTCGTCGCCGAGGGCGTACGAGTTGAGCGCCTTCAGCGCCAGCGCCTGCGCGGTGACATTCGAATTCTGCGAATAGCGCAGCGATTGCTCGTGAAGCTCTTTCGCCTTCGCGTAGTCGCGGTCGCCGTGTGAGAGATGGCCGAGCATGACGTACGACTTGTACTTGATGTCGTTGGCCTCGTCCGACTCCTCCGACGCGCACGCGTCGCTGAATCCATCGCGCGCGGTCGCAGTGTCGCCGGCATACAACGCGGCCACCGCCCGGTAATACGTCGCTTCGAGTTTGGTGAGCACCGTACTGCGTTCACTCGCGAGCTGATCGATGAAGCGCGTCACGAGCTGTGCCAGGATGCGATTGTCGGTGGTCGCGTCGACGATGAAGTTGTGCAGATAGACGAGACGGTTCTCGAGGATGCGCATCATCTCCAACATGATGGTGATGCGATCGCCGTCGCTCTTGGCAGTCTTGAACAGCGCGGCCAATTGCTTCTGCAGATCGTTGTACTCGTGGTCGTACAGCCGCGCGCGAGCATCGGAGAGCTCGCTCGTTTCATTCTGCAGCCGCGACTCGAGCGCTACACGTTGATCGACAAGTTGTTTGACGTCCGTCATCGACGACAATTTTATCGCTGTTGGCGAGTTGCAATTGGAGCGCCAGCGACCTCGAGCATACGGAATTCGATCTGGTGGCGGTCCTCGTCGATGGACTTGACCTCGACCAAAACATGGTCGCCGAGGCGCAACTCGCGGTTGGTGGACTCGCCCCGGAGGCGATGCTCCTTCTCGCGAAATTGCCAGTAGTCACCGCCGACTGTCGCGATGGGCACCATCCCCTGCACGAAGATTTCGTCCAGCTCGACGAAGACGCCGAACGGCATGACGCCGGTGATGATGCCGGCGAACTTCTGTCCGACTTTGTCGCGCATGAAGATGACTTTTTTCCACTCCAGCACTTCGCGCTCCGCTTCCTCGGCGCGCCGCTCGCGATCGCTCGACTGCATCGCATACAGCGGATGGGCGCGCGCCACGCTGTCGAGTTTCTCGCCATGCAGCGGTCCGCTCGCGATCAACTCCGCGAGCCGGCGGTGCACGACCAGGTCGGGATAGCGGCGGATCGGCGATGTGAAGTGACAGTAGTGCTCGAGCCCGAGCGCGAAGTGGCCGACGTCTTCTTCGGAGTAGAAGGCGCGCTTCATCGATCGCAAAATGATGTTGGTGAGAAACCGCTCCTCCGGAGTCCCGGCCACAGCTTTCAGGATGCGCTGCAATTCTGCGGGGCGGATTTCTTCCACATCGCCGCGAAGCTTCAGCTTGAACTCCGCGAGGATCTCGCGGAGATCTTCGAGGCGACGCGGATCGGGCTGCTGGTGCACGCGAAAGATTCCGGGCTGATTTGCGAACACCAGCTCGGTGGCGACCATCTCGTTGGCGGCCAGCATGAATTCCTCGATGAGCCGATGGGCGATGTTGCGCTCCATGGCCTGGATCGATTCGATCTCGCCGCTCTCGCCCAGGAGCACGTCGGCTTCGGGGAGATCGAAGTCGATCGAGCCGCGCGCATCGCGTCGCGCGCGTAGCACTTCGTACAGCGCGTGCATGCGCTCGAAATCGGGGAGGAGATAGCGGTAGCGTTCCCGGAGAGATCCTTCGCGGTCTCCGCCGCTCAGGATGACGGCGACATCGGTGTACGTCATGCGCTCTTTGGTGCGGATCACCGATTTGTAGACTTTGCGATCGACGAAGCGGCCGCGCTTGTCGATCTCCATGTCCACCGAGAACGTGAGTCGATCGACGCGCGGATTGAGCGAGCAGATGCCGTTCGACAATCTCTCGGGGAGCATCGGCACCGCGCGCCCGGGGAAATAAACCGACGTGCCGCGCTCGAACGCTTCCTCGTCGAGCGCGCTCCGCTCTTTCACGTAGTACGCGACGTCCGCGATGTGAACGCCGAGGAGATAGTTGCCGTTGGCGAGGATGCGGAC
>QHVX01000043.1:15996-19875 GCA_003222375.1 Acidobacteriota bacterium | reverse complement strand
ACCGGGATCTCGTCGGCGGCGCGCAGCACGTCGTCCGGAAAGTTGTGCGGAATGTGTAACTTACGGATCACTACCTCGATGTCGACGCCGGGATCGCCGATGAAGCCCAGACGCTCCACGACGCGGCCGCGGGCGAAGTTGCTGGAGCGATCGGGATAGCGATCGATCTCCACGTTGACCATCTCGCCGTCTTTCGCGTCGAGGGTCGCGTCGGCATCGATCAGGATGTCGTGATCGAGACGGACGTCGAACGGAGCAACGAACGGCTGTTCGGGATCAGCGTGAAATCGACCGACGACATTGCGATGCGCGCGGCGAAGGACCTGCGTGACTTCGCCGACGATGACGTCGCGGTTGTGCAGCTTGCGATAGGCGGGACGTTTCTTGTCGACGCGAACGACGACCAGGTCGCCGTTCATGGCGCCCTTCATCGAACGGCGATCGATGTAGACGTCGAGCTCTTTGTCGCCGCCGGCGACGGTGCCGTAGCCGTCGGGATGCACGCGGATGCGGCCGGCGTGGTAGGGCGTGAACTCGAGAAGCGAGTAACGCTTGCCGCGAACGGCGATGATGATGCCTTCGCGCTGGAGGGCATCGATGGCGCGCTCGACTTCATCGCGCGAGGCGTCGGGAAAATCGAGGCGATCGTAAATTTCCTTGACGCCGAGCAGACGATTGCCGCGCTGGCGGAGAAGATCGACGATTGCCTGCTGCAGGTCGGTGCGGTAAGGAATCATTTTGGGACGGCCCCGCGGAGCGGGACCGCCGCTACATCCGGCGCGGTTTATTTTTGGGTGTTGGTGCGGTCACACGCTTGGCCGACAAGCGCCTCCGCGAAGGACGGATCGATTCCGCGAAACCATTCAGCATGGTCTGCGTGCGCAACTTGTTGTGCAGCGTGTTGCGGTGGACCCCGAGAGCCTTCGACGCCTGCGTTACATTTCCGCGGCTGGCAGACATGGCGGCCACAATGTACTTGCCTTCGAACGCCTCGACTGCCTGCTCTAGGGTGATGCCGTTTCCAATTAGCTCACGAATGATCTGATTCAAACGATCATCGATACTGCTCACCATAGAACGTCCTCTGGTCGAAGAATTTTGGAGAGCGCGATTCTACACCTGCGCCCGAATCGGAATTCAAGTGAAATTTGATTTCGCGAAAAAAAATTTTTCGTGCCGACTCTCTTGACAAACCGCGATGAAAGGAGCATGCGAAGAATCGCGATCATCGTCAGCGCGATTCCGACGATCAACGCTCGCGGACGGTAGCGCCACGTGATCGCGTGGTGTCCGGCGCGAACGCGCACCGCGCGAAAGACGCCGTCGAGCTCAGGCGTCGCGCGATTTTTATCGACGTCGACGCTCCATCCGCTCGCGAACTGCTGCGTGATGACAACGATGCCGTCGCTCGGCGCATCGATGATCACGTGAACGGCGCTGCTGGTCATCGCCAGCACCGATGCGCGCGCGATGTGGCCCGCGGGATCGCGCCAATACGCCATCGGAATCGCGTTCGGATTGCGATGCACGACGACTCGGCTGCCCTCGCTCGTCAAAACGTAGGCGATCGACATGCGATCGAGGAGATCGCGGCGCTGAAGCGCGTCGGCGTAGGCGTTCGTGTACGATTCCGAGACGATCGGCGCAGCCGTCCAGGCGTCGAAGCGCCGCTCGAAGAGGTTGAGGTAGCCCGCGATCCAGGCGCGGCGATCGAGCGCGCGAAGTTTTGGCGGGATCAGTCGCGCGATTTTTCCGTCGCGGCCGATCAGAGACGAATACGGAACGCTGGGATTGAACGGCGCGCTTTGCAGCAGCGGCGCAACGTGCGGAATGAGGTCGACGATGATGAGCGCAATCGCGATCAGCGGTATCCAGGAAAAACGCTCGACGCGCCTCAAGCCGATCACCGCCAACGCCGCGATGGCCAGTCCGCCGAGAGGCACGACGCGTGCGGGATAGCGAATGATGGTGAGCGGAAGTCGCGTCAGCAGCTCGCCGCTGCCCGCGGAAATCACGATGCTGAAGGCGAGAAGGAGCAGCCAGCCGCGCGCGCGCCGGTCCCAGATTCCCATCAACGCCAGCAGCGCCGGCACGATGCCGAGGTAGACGATCGGTATGAATTGCTGATGCGTCATTCCGCCGGGAATGACGGTGCGGAGCCAGTCGGCGAACGACATCGAGTCGCGGAGAACCTCCTCGCGCGGAACGTTTCCAGCGCGATCGCTGCCCGCGATGATCGCGAGAAACGGAATGAGCTGGACTGACGCGAGAAAGAACGCGGTCAGCGCGATGTCGACGAGGTTTTTTCTGCGGATCAGAGCGAACATGACGGCGCCGGCGGCGGCGAAGAAGGGCTCCCCTGCCAGAAACGACATCGCAATCGCCGAGGCGCTGAACATCGGGCCGATGTCCGACATGGCGCACCACAGCACGAGCGGCAGCCACGCGAAGGTCGTGAGATTGTTGGAGATATCCAGCATCGAGAGGGTCGGACCGAACAGCATCAGCATCAGCGCGCCGATGAACGCGGCGCGCGGCGAGCCGATGCGCGAGAAGAGCAGAAACGCACCACAGCCGAGGAGCACGACGTGGAGGAAAAGGAAAAGGACATAGGCCGTCGCGAACGGCAGGACGAGAAAAATCCAAGCCGGCGGATAGAAGATGCCGGTCTGCGGATTGGCGAGCCACGGCTCGCCCGAGGCGTTGTATGGATTCCACAGCGGCAGCCGGGAATGGCGCAGCTCGTCGGCGGTGAAGTAATGCAGCGGCTGGAAGTAATCGCTGTGATCGCGAAAGGTCAGCACCTCGCCGCGAAAAAGCGGACGCGCGAACATCGCCAGGGCCAGAATGGTGATCAGGGCGAACGCGAGGGCCGTCATCCTGAGCCGCGAAGACGGCGAAGGATCTCGTTCATTGAGATCCTTCGCTTCGCTCAGGATGACGGCCTCGCGCAGAAGTCGTTCACGATTTGCCGCATCAGCCGCACGCCCGGTGGAAAAAAGCTCGCGCGAATCCTTTCATCGTTGCCGTGCACGGTATTTGCATCATAATAGTTCACCTTAAATGGTGCGATTCCGTAAGCCACGATTCCGCGAGCGCGAAAGTACCGGCTGTCTGACGTCCCGGCGCTGACGACGGCTGCCGCGTTGGATCCCGGCTCGGCGCGCTTCATCGCAGCAACCAGCACACGAAAAAGCTCGGTGTTGCTCGGGCTCTCCAGCGTCGGCTCGCCGGCGAGAAGCACATCGAGCTTCGCATCTTTCGGCAAGACTGCCCGGATTCTCGCGAGCATCGGCTCGGGTCGCTCGTCATCGAGGAGACGAATGTCGACGTTCGCGTCCGCGGTCAGCGGCAGACAATTATGGTGTCGTGAAGCAGCGAGCGATATCCGGGCGGCAACACTTCCTCGATGCGTTTCGGATCGACTCTGTGCGCCAGCGATCGAAGAACTTCGCCGCGCGCGTCCTGCCGCGTGACGCCGGGCGTGCTGAAGTAGCGCGCGACTGCCGGGGTGACGCGATACGGCGTCGGAATTTTGGCAATCGCCTCCAGCGTGCGCATCATCTTCATCATCGTCCCGCCGTCTTCGGGCGGCGATGCCGAATGTCCAGCCTCGCCTTTCACTTGAACGCGAAGAAAGAGCGGCACTTTCTGCTGCACCTCGATTCCCCAGAACGTGATCTTGTCGACGATGGTCTCGTTGTAACCGGCTTCGTTCAAGACGAATCCGACGTTCGTGAACAGCTCGGGGTGCGTATCGAGGAGCTCTTTGCATCCGTGCAGACCTCCGAGCTCTTCATCGGCGACGCCGAGGTAGATGATGTCGCGCTTGAGCGGAACGCGGCGGCGCTTCAGGTCGATCATCGCCATCATCTCGGC
>QHVX01000043.1:0-15952 GCA_003222375.1 Acidobacteriota bacterium | reverse complement strand
TCGTCCACTCGTTCGTCGCGACCGGTACGACGTCGATGTGATGGAGCAGCAGCAGCGCTTTCTCGTTCGTACCGGAAGAGAGCCGCGCGTAGATCGATTGCCGTGCCGGATTCGATCCGACCAACCGCGCGTCGATCCCCTCTTTCGCGAAGATTTGCTGCAGAAAACGCGCGCCTGCTGTTTCGTTGCCGGGCGGATTCGACGTGTCGATGCGCAGATACGCGACCAGCGCGTCTTCCGCTTCGCGATCGAACGGATCCTGCTGGGCCGCCGGAGCGCGTTTGCAGTGGAAGGGAAGGCTGCAGGCGACAACGATCAGCGCTAAAACCTTCGCCTCAGTCCTCAGTCCTCAGTCCTCAGTTCTTTGTCATGCCGGCTGCGGCATCGTGAGCTGCACCGCAGGCTCTTCGACAATCTCCTCGGCCCTGTAAAGTTCGTAGCAGGAGCGGCAGCGCGCTTCATACGACGCATCGCCGACCTCCACCTGTGCGTCCCCGCCGGAAACGCGCTGCGAGTAATGCGCGGCGCCGCGGCATCGCACGCAGACCGCGTGCATCTTCGAGACTTCTTCGGCAACAGCGAGAAGAGCGGGCATCGGACCGAAAGGCCGGCGCATGTAGTCCTGATCGAGTCCGGCCGCGATCACGCGGATCCCCGCATCGGCGAGCTGCATGCAGACATCGACGACTCCGGCATCGAAGAACTGCACTTCGTCGATGCCGACGACCTGCACGCCGATCTCGACGCGTGCGAGGAGCTCGGCACTCGTGGGCACCGGGATCGCTTTCAGCCGGCGATCATCGCGCGAGACGATGTCGTCGGTGCTGAAGCGATCGTCGATCAGTGGCTTGAAAACCTGAACGCGCTGCCGGGCGATCAGCGCGCGCCGCAGCCTTCGAATCAGCTCTTCCGATTTTCCCGAGAACATTCCGCCGGCGATGATTTCGATCCAGCCGCCTTTGTAACCGTCCAAATGGACCTCCGGGACGTGATGTCGTTACAGGATAACAAAATCACGCGCTATCATCGTATGTGCTCCTCGCCCTGGTACTTCTCACAGCGTCGCTGGACGCCCAACCTCTTCGAATCGGAAGCATCTCGATCGAACCGCTGGATGTGTACTCCGCGAGCGAGCAGCAGCACGGATCGTTCTATCGCCTCGCCGATCGATTGCACATCGAGACGCGACGCCGCGTCATCGAAAAATTTCTCCTCTTTCATGCCGGCGACCTCTACCAACCGGAGCGTCTCGCCGAGACCGAGCGCAATCTGCGCGGGCTCGGCTTTCTCAAATCGGCATCGGTGACGGCTTCCGCGCCTCACGACGGCGTCGTCGACGTGCGAGTCGTCACGCAAGACTCGTGGTCGATTGCGCCCGAGACGCAGGCCGGCAGCCGCGGCGGCATGAACACTTACGGCGCCACGATCAGCGAGACGAATCTCCTCGGTCTCGGCAAAGACATCGAGCTCGGATGGAACAAAGGTGTCGATCGCAACCAGATCGCGCTGAACTACAACGATCCCGCATTCTTCGCACCGTATCTGCGCGCGCATTTCGGTTACGCGCACACGTCCGATGGCTACAACCGGCAGTTCAACGTGCGGCGTCCGTTTTTCTCGTTCGCGACCCGCTGGGCGTCCGATGCGACCTTCACTGCGTTCCGGCAAAACAACAAGCTCTATCGCGACGGAGTCGAGGTCTCGCGATTTCAGCAGAATCATCGCGACTTCGGCGCGGCCTATGGCATCGCGCTCGATCCGAATGACAAATCGGCGAATCGGTTGTCGTTCGGCTTTCGATCGATCGATGACGACTTCACGACGATCTCCGGACATTTGGGCTTTCGATCGATGCGCGAGTTTCGATATCTCCTCGCGCGCTACGACTTCGCCGAGAACGATTTTCTGAAGCGCAATTTCGTCAACAAGGACCTTCGCTACGAGGACTTCAACCTCGGGCGCCATTACTCGGTGGAAGCCGCCGTCTCGCCCACGCTTCTGGGCGTCGATTCGACGACCGAATTCATCCGGCTTCGCGGCGGCGATGGCATGCGCCTGGGTGCGAACGCGTTCGTCATGCCGTCGTTCGGATTTTCGACGCGGCTCGCCTCCGGACTGCAGAATGCGACCGGAAGTGCGGCTCTGCTCTACGTCAATCGCCATGGCGACGAACATCCGCACACGACCGTCGGCCATCTGCTTCTGGACGGCGGCTGGCGCATGGACCCGGAAGCGCAATTCTTCGCGGACGGGCTGAGCGGCCTTCGCGGCTATCGCGCGCATAGCTTTGCGGGCAGCCGCGCCATCACGATCAATTTCGAGGAGCGCTTTTACCTCGGCCGCGAAATCCTGCAGCTTGCCGCGCCGGGCGTCGTCGCATTCGCAGATGCAGGAAATGCGACCGATGGCGGCTTCGGCTCGCTGATGCGACTCAAGAGCGACATCGGCGTCGGCATCCGCGTGGGTTTGCCCAGGACGCCGAAAAATCTGCTGCGGATCGATTTTGCGTATGCGCTCAATCGCGATCCGCGCGGACGGCGCGGACTGCTCGTCTCATTCTCGAGCGGTCAGGCGTTCTGATCAGGCGTCAGGCCGACCACTCCGACGCCTGAGGCCCGACGCCGGAGGCCTGATCGCGCACTTCGCTGATCCGCGATCGGAGCTGCTCCGTGACTGCCAGTCCGCGAAGAAGTGAGGCCGTCTTCTCGAACTCCACGATCATCGCGTCGACGGCCGTTTCACCGGCGCCGCCCATGATGCCGTCGAGCGCTTGCAGGAAGTGTTTCTCGATCGTCTTGCGGGCCGAGTCGCCGATGAATTCCTCGGCGATGGCGCGGATTCGCGCCGCGAGGTCGATCAAATCGCTGTTTTCTTCGTCGCGTTCACGCTTTTTTTTTAGAGCGACGAGCTCCGACGTGACCATGCCGTAGAGAATCTTGGCCACATCGAACGACGACATGTTCAGCGTGTGGCCGATGTCGATGATCGAGCGGCGGCCGTCGACGCGAGTGATGATCATCCACTCCTGCGGATTGAGGGTGATCTGTTCATGGCGGTTCTCGCGGGTGAGCAACTCCGGCACGAGCTCGACCGAAGGGATTTTTTTCGACAGCACGCGCCACTCATCGAGACGGCGCGCGGCTTCCATCAGGAGATTCGTGTTCGACTTCGTGATGGTCTGCCGATCGGCTTCTTCGCCCGGATTGAACTGAAAATCGCCCTGATTCCAGATCGCCAGCGAGTAGATCGCTTCTTCGCCGGTGAGATCACCGACGGTAGCGTGAACCATCTGTCCGTTCTTGAGAAAAATGTAGCCGCGATCGTTGTCGCGGGTCAGGGTAAATTTGCCCGTTTTTCCGGAAACACTGACCAATTGGATGATGTCCGGAAGAGGCAGTTCTTTGAGCGATCCCTGGAAAGCCATCTCTCTCTCATCGGCCGGCAAAAGGAGGCGTCATCGAAGGGTAAACTAGCGATACCGAAGCGTCAAGCAGTTGAAAGTACGTGACTTTCGACTGCGCTCAGAGCCCACAACGCGAACGCTGCGCCCGCGATCAAACCGGTCTCGATTCGCAGTGGATTCGTGCTTTCACGAATGGTCGCAAGCTGTGTAATCCCATCGAGAAGCATCGGCAAGGCGGCCAATCCGAGGATCCAGCGCGCGGTCATCTCCTGGAGGCGAGGAAGCAACATAAAGAGCAGGATGCCGGCGAGGAACCCGGCGTAAAGCGCGGTGCAGCGCGCGCAAATCGGCATCGGGACGTGCCAGATCTCGAGACAGCGATTCGGAATGCCGTGACACAGCAACCGAAACAGGAGCCGCCATCGCATCGACGCACCGTGCGCGATCGCCCATGTGCAAAGGGTGCTGGCGGCGAGGATGACGGACGCGAGGCCTGCGATCACTGCCGCGACGATGCGCGTGTTCCGCTTCATTGCAGCTTGACCGTCGCAAGGCGATACGCTTGCGCGAAGGCGTAGGCCGCGACGCAGACCGCCCAGAACGCGGTGAAGACGACGCCGATGCACAGCAGCAAAATGCCAAAGCCGGCCGCGAACCGCGCGACCAGCCACACGACAAAGGCGAGCAGGTAATTGCCGATGTTCGCGCGGATGAAATTCCAGATGTTCTTGAATTGAAAGGCCGCCGCAAAGTCACCGGTGACGACGACGGCCAGCAAAGCTGCCGGCATCCAAACCGCGAGCGCGAGACTGATCGGAAACATCACACACCACACGCATGACGCTGTGATGCTGCTGAGATTTCGCAGTGTTTCGTTGTCACCGCCATTTGCGCCGACGATGATCGCGGGAAAAACGGCGAGACCGACGATGATGATCACCGGGATCGCGTAGATCAGTCCGACCATGAAGAGTTTGATGCCCTCGGTGAAGTATTCGCCGAGGTCGTCCCATTCGGGGAGCGGATACTGAACGCCGTTGATGACATTGCGCACCAGGCGCGCAAGGTATCCGTAGATGAAAAAGACGCCGATCAGGAATGCGCCTGCCAGAACGAAAACGCCGCCGAGGAGGATCTTGGGGACCCAGCGGGGATCGTCGAACGCGAACGTGAACGGACGCAGAAAATCAAAGGATGGGCCTGACGGCGGAGGTGACGGCGGCGCCGCTGTTTCAAACGGCATTCAACGAAGTGTAGCAGGGTGTCGTAACGTGGAAGAAAACCGGTTCGTCGAACCTTCTACGAGACGATCTTGTCAGACGAGCTGCACTTCGAGGTTGAGGACGAATCACGGCGCGGCGGGGTCTCAGCCGCAGTCGTGGTTTCGGCGATTCTCCACGTCCTCATCATCATCTTCTTCATCCGCAACTATCGTCCTGTAACAGAGGCTGACCGCACGACGCCGATGCTCCACTACGTCGAGCTGATCCGTCAGAATCCTCAGTTCACAGAAGCGCCGGGACCGAAGACGAAATCCGCGCCCCTGAGCGCACCTTTCTCGGACGCGAATCGTCGCGCGTCGACGCCGAATCCGAACGGCAACAAACCCACGCTGCGTCCCGGCGAAGGCGGCTTTTACACGCCGGCGACGAAGAGCGGGGCCGAGCAGAATGCTCGCGCCCGCCAGATCGCGCAAGCCGAGTCGGAGCTTTCCGCCCGCCCCTCACAAGACCAATCGACGGCGCCGGGCGCGACGTTTACCTACCATCCCTCCCAAGCAAGCGCGTCGACCGGAATCGATTGGCGCAACGCGATCCGCGAGGTCGGCAAGGTCGCATCGATCAGCACCGGGCAACAGGGCATGGACCTGAGCGGGCAGGGCGGTGACAAAGGGTTCGCCCAGTCGGGCCCGCTTTCGTTCGAAACGCAGTGGTACGACTGGGGTGACTATGCCCAATCGATGGTCAGCCGCATCCGCGTGAACTGGTACAACAACATGCCGCAGCTGATCCAGACCGGCCTGAAAGGCGTCGTCACGATTCGCTTCACGATTCAGCGCGACGGGCGGATCACCAACATCGAGCAGTTGAGCAGCTCCGGTCATCCGCCCTACGACTTCGCGGCGCGAAAAGCGATCGAGCTGTCTTCGCCGCTCAATCCGCTTCCGAAAGACTTTCCCAATCCCTCCGAACGCGTGACCTGCATGTTTTTCTACAATCAGGAACCGCCGACGCGCTAAAGTTTGTCAGTGTCGGTCGAACGCACACTCTCCCGTCTCGACGTCAATCTCCTGGCAACGGCGCTGATCATCGCGGCAGTCGGCTGCATGCTGGTGTACAGCGCGACGCACTTCAATCAGGACGCGCCGCTTTTTCAAAAACAGGTCATCTGGACGCTCATCGGCGTGCTTCTGATGATCGTCTTCATCGCGGTCGACTACCACGCGCTGATGGAGATCTCTCCATTCCTGTACGGCCTCGGCCTCGCGCTCCTCGGATACGTCTTGATCTGGGGACGTCTTACGCGCCATGTGCGATCGTGGATTCACATCGGATCGTTTCAATTTCAACCGTCGGAATTCATGAAGATTTTTACGGCGCTTTTGATTGCGAAGTATTTCGATTCCAACGATCGCGCGTATCTGAATCTGCGGAACTTCATGGCCGTGATGGCGATTCTCGTCGCGCCGATGCTGTTGATCGCGGTTCAGCCGGCCGCCGGATCGGCGGCGAGTTTTCTGCCGCTGGTCGGCGTCGCGATGTTCTTCGGCGGCATCAAGCCGAGGTATTGGGTGATCGCGATTCTGTGCGGGCTGATGGCGTTGCCCGTCGGCTGGCACTACCTCAAACCTTTTCAAAGAGAGCGCATCAAGATTTTTCTCGATCCGGCGCGCGATCCGCTCGGCACCGGCTATCAGGTGATGCAGGCGAAAATCGCAACCGGTTCGGGCGGCATCACCGGAAAAGGCTTTTTGCACGGAACGCAGGTCAATCTCGAATATCTCCCCGCGCGGCACACCGACTTCATCTTCTCGGTCCTCGGCGAAGAATGGGGATTCGTCGGGGTGCTGGTCGTGCTGACGCTGTATCTCTTCTTGATTCTGGAGTCGCTGTCAGTCGCGAAAGCGGCCCGCGATCGCGGCGGCACGTTTCTCGTGCTTTCGCTGGTGGCGTTTTTCATCTATCACGTGTTCATCAACGTCGGGATGCAGATCGGACTTCTTCCCGTGACCGGCATCCCGCTGCCGCTGATCTCGTACGGCGGATCGGCGACCATGATGTTCTTCATGGCCGTCGGATTGATTCTGAACGTCGACTTCAGGAAGTTCGTCAACGTCTGATGCAGACGACCATCGTCGTCAAGCGCCCGGTCACGGTTCTGCTGCTGCTCGTCGTGACGGTCGTGATCGCAGGCGCGACGCTGTGGATGTCCGGCAAGAGCTATTCGAAGATCGATCCGATTCCGTTCGAAGATCTTCGCCATCTCGCACATCGCCTCGCGCACCGGCCGGTATCGACGCGCGTGCTGGCGTTGATCGTCGTTCCCATCATCGCGAACGTGCTGCTGTTCGTTCCGTGGGGATTCCTGATGTTCATCACGCTCTACACCGTCAGGCGTCCGACCGTGCAGACGTACGTCCTGACGTTTCTGCTCGGGCTGACCTTCGCGTGCGCCATCGAGGCGTGGCAGTACTTCCTGCCCTCGCGCGTCGCCGACATCAACGACATTATTTGGAATTCCACCGGCACGCTTCTCGGCGCATTCCTGGCGCACTTGCGACTGCGCCTGCGGTTCGAATTCGACTGAGCGCGTTATACTTATTTCCATCCATGATCTTCGAAGTAAAGGCGATGCAGGACCAGCTCAAGCAGATCCTTTATGGATGCGTCGAGCACGTTCAGGCGACGCGCGCCGCGCTCTATCTCTCAGCATCAGGAGACCTTAACGAGAAACGCTACGAGCTCGTGACGAGCTACGCTTTCAACGACGCGGGCCGGAAGGTGCTCAATGCGACGGACGACCTCGTCGACCGCCTGGCCGTCAAACGCAACGCGTTTTTCGTCAATGGGCTCGGCAGCGACACGCGCCTGTCCGAGATGCTCTTTCGTCAGGGAACCGATCGTCTGCTCGCCGCGCCTCTCTTCGCCCGCGGCCGTCTCCTCGGCTTCATCGACATGCGCGACAAGGCGGGCAAGAAGCCGTTCGGAAATCCGGATCTCGATGCCGCGCGCATGATTGCGGATCAAGTCCTCAGTCTGCTGACTTCGCGAAAACTGTTCGGACTTGCGCCGACGGCGATATCGGTCAGCGATGACACGACATCGAAAGCACTGCAGTCGGCGATCATGGACCAGCGCTACGACCTTTCCGCGCCGGCTGTGAAAGCGATCGAGGCCGCACGTGAGTCGATGGCGAAACGGCAACTGGCGCCGACCGCCACCGCGAAGAAAGTGCTCACCGAAAGCGATCTCGAAATCGTTCGGCTTCTCCTTCCGGCAGCGCTCGCGATTCCGGGCGCAGTGCTGGCGTGCTTCAGCGCGATCGGCCAGCTCGAGACGCCGCAATCGATCGTCGCGATCGCGGAGGTGACCGAAGATGCAATCGAGTCGCTCGAGAAACATCTGCAGGCCTGGTTCAGGGGAGTCGCGCACAAGGACTTCGATCTCTCCACTTCGCAGCCGCAGTTGATCTATCCGTTCGGCGAACAGATCGTGCCGGTGAGCGCAGCCGGCATCAGCACGATCCTGAGCGCGCCCGTCAACGCGCAATCCTTCGAAGGACTCGTGCTCACGGTCGCCTTCGAGCGTATTCCGGCAGGACAAGCGCAGCGTGCGCTGACGATGTTTCTGCATCAGATCGAGAACTCGGTCGAGAGCGCGATCATCGCCGGCGGCGGCCGCAGCGATCGGCAACTGGTCGCCGAAAGATTGTTAGAACCCGACTTTCAGCGCTATCCGGAGCTGGTCGATCATTGCAGACAGGTTTCGATCATGTCGGCGCGCCTCGCGACGTTGGTGGGCCTCTCGCCGCAGCAAGTCGAGACGGTGCGGCTTGCCGGCCTGGTGCACGATGTCGGTCTCCGGCTTCTCGACTATGAACGACTTTATCGGCGGCAGGGCCTGACGGCCGAGGAGATGCGCGGACTGGCGGAGCATGCGTTGGTCGGCGCTGCGATCGTCGAGCCGCTCCTCGGACCGGAAGTCGCGCACGCCGTCCTGCGCCATCACGAGCGGGTCGACGGCAAAGGTTATCCGAGCCACATGGCGGGCCAGACGATTCCGTTGGCGTCGCGCATCATTCAGGTCTGCGACGCCTGGGTTGCCATGACGTCGGCCGCGTCGTATCAAACGGCGCTGACTCGCGGCGACGCGGCGCGACGACTCAAAGCTTCGGCCGGCACACAATTCGACGAGGCTGTAGTCGCGCGGTTCCTGAAATCGCTGAACGAAATCATCGATTAACGTGTCATCCCGAGCGTAGCGAGGGATCTCGCGATATGAGATCCTTCGCCGTCTCCGCGGCTCAGGATGACGAAGACACTCCGCGAAAATCTCCGCTCCCTCCCTGCCCCGGCGTGGATTCTCTTCGGCGGCACATTCGTCAATCGGTTCGGCTCGTTCGTGATGCCGTTTCTCGTCTTGTATCTGACGCGAAGCGGCTACAGCATCGCACAGGCCGGACTCGGCGTCGGGGCGTACGGCGCCGGCCATGTCATCGCGTCGGCACTCGGCGGCCATCTCGCGGATCGCATCGGGCGGCGCCACACCATCGCCCTTTCGATGTTCGCGTCGGCGGCGGCGATGCTCGCGCTGTCGCAGGCGCGCACCTTCCCATCGATTCTGATTCTCACGTGCCTCGCGGGCGCAGCCACTGAGCTCTATCGGCCGGCGAGTCACGCGCTTCTCGTCGACATCGTCGGACCGCAGCAAAGCATCTTCGCATTCGGAATGTATCGATTCACAGTGAACCTGGCCTTTGCGGCTGGTCCCGCAACCGCGGGATTTCTCGCCGACCGCTCCTTCCTCTACCTATTTGTCGGCGACGCAGTCACTTCGGTGATCTACGGGGTGATCGCGCTGGTCGCGCTGCCGCACGGGCTCCGGTCCGACATGAAAAACGAGCGCATCGGCGAAGCCGTTCGTGTGGCGTCGCGGAACAGCGCTTTTGTTTTCCTGCTTCTCGCGACCTTCTGCGTCACGATGGTCGACTTCCAGCTCGGATCGACGTTCGCGCTTCACGTGAAATCGGTCGGACTGCCGAGTCGCGCGTACGGGTTCCTGGTCTCCGAAAACGGACTTCTGATCATCCTCTTCGAGCTCATGATCACGGTTTTCGTGCAGCGCTTCCGCCCGCAACCGGTGATCGCCCTCGGATATCTCTTCACCGGATTCGGCTTCGCGCTCACCGGCTTGGCGCGCACGATGCCGGCGCTGGCCGCCACGGTCGTGGTATGGACGATCGGAGAAATGCTCAGCTCACCGATGGTCGTCGCGTATGTCGGCCAGATCGCGCCGGAACAATACCGCGGCCGCTACATGGGATTGCTGACCATCATGTGGTCGTTCGGAATGGTCGCCGGCGCGCCGCTGGGGACTTTTCTATTCGCGCGCAACGCAATGCTTTTGTGGAGCGGCTGCGGTCTGATGGGCATCATCGCGGCCGCGCTACTCGTAACAATGTCGCGACAGCGAACTGTGTAGGATTCGCGGATGCACCTCGCATCCCTAAGACAAGAACATCAAGCAGGTGCTGCTGACCCAACTCGTCTGCACAGAACGACATCTTGAAATGTCGGTGCCGCTCGCCGGCCTGTCCATTGCCCATACTCGATCCGCTCGATCACAAGACTCGAATCGCGCATTAGCTCCTCAACAAAGTCTTGGTTGTATGCAACGCCGATCGCGGGATGGTCGGCATCCTGCAGGCGGATCGGTCCCTGAACCACTGGAAACGAGAAGGTGCCGTGTTTCGGCAAAGCCGCGATTGACGTCTCATTGAGCAAAAAGAATGTGACGAATAGACGGCCGTCGGCGATGAGGACGCGCGACGATTCGCGCAAGTATTGGCGTGTCTCGTCCGGCATTAGATGCGTGAAGACAGATACTGCGAATGCGAAATCGAATGCCGCATCGTCGAATGGAAATCGGAATCGCGATGCGGGCATGCCACGCGGGTTGTATTCGCTGTTCGAAACGTCGACATGCTGAAAACGAAAATTCGGATGGCGGTTACTGATGTTGGTCTTGCACCATCGGACCGCCCCCTTCATGACGTCGAATCCGTCGTAAGTCGCCGGCGTGCGGACGTAGCCGGTCAATGGGAGCGCGATCCTTCCGATTCCGCTTCCAATGTCGAGCACGCGATCGGTTGGGCGGAGTCCGCCGATGGCGATCAGCAGCCGCAGAAACTCGTCGCCGATCTTGTCGAAATCGCCCACGCCCGTCACCTGCAGTCGCATCGGCGGCGCGTGGGGATTGGTCTTCCCGGTGATCCAGAGCTGCAAATCGATGCGCCCGGCTTTGAGGTATCGGACTGCGCGCTCGACGCGGCGCCGTATCTGTTTTGTAAGTGGCACAGCGCTGCAGTGTACCGTTAGGATGTGCCGCGGAGGTCGTCGATGCCCTATCGTGCTGTCATTGCGTTTCTGGTAGTTGCTGCCGGCGCATCGGCTAAAACAGTCGATGTCCCCGTCGACTACTACCGTCTGCCTAACGGACTGAAAGTCGTGGTCTCGGAGGCCCACTCCGCACCGACGGTGACTGTCGCGGTGTACTACGGCATCGGATTCCGCGTCGAGCCGAAAGGGCAGACCGGATTCGCGCATCTCTTCGAGCACATGATGTTCCAGGGCTCCGCCAACGTGAAGAAGATGGAGCACGCCAAGATCGTGGAGGCCAACGGCGGCGTTCTCAACGGATCGACGCGTCTCGACTTCACGAACTACTACGACACCCTGCCGAGCGATCGCGTCGAGAAGGCGCTGTGGCTCGAAGCCGACCGCATGCGTTCGCTCGAGGTCACCGAAGAGAACCTCAAGAATCAACAGAACGTGGTGAGCGAGGAAGTGCGCGTCAACGTCCTCAATCAACCTTATGCGCTCTTCGAATGGCTGGACCTGTGGGTGAACGCCAATCAGAACTGGTACAACGCGCACAATTTCTATGGCGATCTTCATGACATCGAAGCCGCCAAGATCGGCGACGTGCGGCAGTTCTTCAAGACGTATTACGCGCCTAACAACGCCGTGCTGACCATCGTCGGCGATGTCGACCCGAACGCCGTCAGACCGATGGTCCAGAAATTCTTCGCTGACATTCCGCTGCAGTCGGTCCCCGAACGTCCCGACATCAACGAGCCGCAGCAGACCGAGGAGAAGAAGGTCAAAGAGACCGACAAGCTGGCGAACTTGCCCGCGCTGGCGTTCGGATATCACCTCCCCGATCAGGAATCGGCCGACTATCCGGCGGTCGTCCTTCTCAATCTGATTGTGCAGGGTGATGACGGCTCGCGGCTGTACCAACGCCTCGTCAAAGAGAAGAAAATTTCACTCGACTGGGCAGGAGGGATCAACTTCGAGCTCGGAAATGAATTCGATTACGACGGCCCGATGCTGCTCACTTCCCGGACGACGTACAAGACCGGCCACACCGGCGACGAGATCCTCGAGGAAGTCGATGCTGTCATCCGCGACATTCAGGAACATGGCGTGACGGCGAAAGAGCTGCGCGACGCGAAAGTCCGGTTCCGGTCGAACTTCTACGATCAGCTCGAATCCACTTTCGGGAAAGCGAACCTGCTCGCTTCATTCGCGCTGTTCCACGACGATCCGACCCGCATCAATCGCGTCGTGGGCGCCTACGAAAACGTGACGCTCGAGCAAATCCAATCGGTCGCGAAAAAATATCTCGTTCCGACCAACCGCACCGCGATCGATCGCGTTCCGGAGAAAAAGTAATGTTGATCGCCATATTGCTGGCAGCCGCAATCCACTGGCCCACGATCACCGAGAAGAAACTCGACAACGGTCTGACGGTCGTCCTCGTTCCGCTGCCGAACGTTCCCAAGGTCACCGCCGAGCTGACGTTTCTCGCCGGCCGCGGAACCGGGTATCGCGAGCACCCCGGCATGGCGCAGCTCGCGGGACGGGTGCTCAACGAAGGCACGACCACGCGGACGAGCAAGCAGTTGAAGGAAGAACTGCGGTCGATCGGCGGATCGATGAACGTCACGGTCGACGACGACGGAACAACGATTGCCGCCAACGCGCTCTCCGAATTCTCGCCGAAGCTGCTCGAGCTGCTCGACGATGTCGCGCAGCATCCCGCCTATCCGAAATCAGAAGTCGATCTCGCGAAGACGAATTTTGCGCAGGAGATCGAAGAGCAGCGATCGCAGCCCGATTTCGTCGCGAACGAGCAATTCGAGAAGGCGATGTTCGGCAAGCATCCGTACGGCTTCGTCGTGCCGGAGCCGGCCGCGATCGCGAAGATCACGCGCGAGGGTCTGAAACAATTCGCGGCCTCACACTACGCACCGAACAACGCGCACCTGATCCTGGTCGGCGATCTCGAGCCGAATGCAATGTTCAGCGAAGTGCAGAAGGCATTCGGCGCATGGAAACGCGGTACGGCACCGCCGCTCGAATCTCCTCCCCTGCCGAAGCGCGAGAAGCGGCAAATCTACTTCGTCGATCGACCGGGCTCGGTGCAGTCGACCATGCGCACAGCCAACATGATCTTCGGCGGCTCGTTCTACTCCCGGATCACGCGCAACATTCGCGAGGATAAGGGCTACACCTACTCGCCTTTCAGCGTGGCAGATCTGCGCCGGCGCGCAGGCGCGTTCTACACCGGCGCGTCGGTGCGCAACGAAGTCACCGGCCCGGCCATCCTGGAGATGTTGTACGAGCTCGATCGCATGCGCGTGCTGCCGGTCACGAAAGAGGAGCTCGATTCGGCGAAGACGTACAGCATCGGCACGCTGGCTCTGGAGATGGAGAGTCAGGCCGGCCTCGCGCATCGAATCAACACTATTTATACTTATGAATTACCACGCAACTTTTTGGTAACATTTGACGAGAAAGTCAACGCCCTCGAGCCGAATGACATCCAAAGCGCATCAGCCAGGTATTTCGACACGTACAGGGGCGCGATCGTGATCGTGGGCGACTACGCGAAGGTGAAGGGCCAGGTCGCGCCGTTCGGCGATGTGACATTGATCAAGAGGTGAGAGCATGAAGACGCTCGTCCAACTCCTCATCGTGATTGTGCTGGCGGTCGTGATCTGGAAATGGTGGCAAAAAAGTCACAGCGGCGGCACAGCGGCACCGGCCGGAGCATCGCCGGCGCAGGAGTGCGCGGCGGCAGCAGCGGCCGCCGGCGAAACGTGGGGCTCGGGCGTCGGGCGCTTTGCGAATCCGCCCTACGACACCGCGGCCTGGGATGACTTCCGATCGCGCGTCGAGCAGCAGGCGCGCCGTGCGCAGGAAAAATGCCTGTGCGGTGAGCCGGCCTGCAATACCGCGAAGGGCGCGATGAGCGACCTTCGCAGCCTGGTGAGCGAAATGGATCAGTCGCTGCGCAGCGGCTCGCCTCCGCCGTCCGATCTCGTGCAGCGTCAGGAGGCGATCGACAACGCGATGAATTCCGCGCGCGATGCGGCGAAGTAGATGGTGCCAGGTCTGCTGTTGGCTGTTTTCTTCAGCATGTAGACTACTGGTGGTAGAAAACAGCCAACAGCAGACCTGGCACCATTACAAAATCCCCAGCGGCTTCGGATCGTAATTCGGGAATATCGACTTGAGCGACGCGACGCCGAGCTGTTTCGTAAGCAATTCGGCGAAGACGTCGCGGAAATCTGTCGTGACCTGCAGGTCGCGATTCTCGTAGAGATTCGTCAGTCCGGGCCAGGTACCGTGAACCTTCCCGCCTTTCACTCCCCCGCCGACGACCAGCATGAAGTTTGCGTGGCCGTGATCGGTTCCGCGATTGCCATTCTCGCGCACGGTCCGTCCGAACTCCGACATCGTCACGAGCACGACGTCACCCATGCGCGATCCGAGGTCGCATGTGAACGCGGCGATGGCGTCGCTGAATTGCCGGAGATTGTTCGCGAGCTGTCCCTGCGCGCCGCCTTCGCCGGCGTGCGTGTCCCAGCCGCCGACGTCGGCGAACGCGATTTCCAGTCCGACATCCGACTTGATCAGTTGCGCGATCTGCTTGCCGAGGGGATTGTTCGGGTATTGCGCACTATTTTCTGGCTGCAGCTTCGTCGGATCAGCCGACTTGAGAATGCGGGAAGCTTCGAATGCTTCCGGATACAGCGCCTCGAACTCCGGCAAGCGAACGCCGAAGCGGTTGATGTCGCTCATCGCGACCGCGTTTGCGTTGCCGGATAGAATTCGAGGCAACGCCGTTCCGAGCGCGACGGCGCGCAGCGGCGACATCGCCTTTTTCGTCGTCAGCGCGCGCGACAGAAATCCGTCTTCAGTCGTCTTGACGCCCGGCGTGCCCGACTCCATGAAATCCTGCGCGTCGAAATGCGACCGCGTGGCATCCGGACTTCCGACCGCATGCACGAACGCCAACGATTTGTCTTTGAAGTACGGGACGAGCGATGCGACTGCCGGATGCAGCCCGAAGAAGCCATCGAGATCGAGAACCCCGTCGCGCGGAATCGCGATGGTCGGCCGGGTGGCGTAGTACGCGGCTTCGCCGTAGGGCACCACGACGTTGAGGCCATCGACCGCGCCTCGCTGAAAAATCGCAACCACGACTTTCTTCCCCTTCGTCGTAGCGGCACCGGCCATCTTCACGAAGACGTTGGGAAGCAGACCGCCCGCGACGAGCGCCAGGCCGGAAGACTTCAGAAAAAATCGTCGATCGATCATTGGCGTTGAAACTCCGGACCGCCCAGCTCGAGCGCGGTCGCCTTCGGATCTGCAATCGACGCGCGAACGCCGGGCAATTGATTGTTCGCGAGAGCGACCGCGAAATTCATGCGGTTCATCAGCGCGCCGGTGTTGATCCAGACATCGCCCCTGTCGGAATAGCCGGTCGGTGGTTGCGCGCCGTAAAGCGGCTCGCCGATCTGCTGCAACGCGCGCGCGATGGGCATCGGATTATTGACCGTCGCGTTCACGGCCCGGACCGCCGAGATGACGAAGTCGAACGGCGGCTTCACTTTCGCGCGGTAATCTTTCGGGTCCCAGAATTCGCGGCTGTCGATGACAGCCTTCACGGTCTGCCGCAGATCGCCGTCGGTGGCGAGAAACTTCCTGGCGACGCGATCGACCAGCGCTTTCGGCGGATTGTCGGAGACCAGCCGCTGGCATAGCTGCAGCGCGATGTGATGCGCCGTGGCGGGGCTGTGCGCGAGGATGTGAATCATCCTTTCGCCTTCCTCGATGCCGCCCCCGGCCGGGAAATGCTCGCCTAACACGCTCTTGTCGGCGATGTCGTGCATGCGCGGACGGAACATGAACGCTGCGGTGCGCGGATCGATGCTCCATCCCGTGAAAACACGAGCGAGCTCGGTGACATCTTTCTG
>QHVX01000274.1:3921-4362 GCA_003222375.1 Acidobacteriota bacterium | reverse complement strand
CAACACGCTCACGCTGATCACGATGGCGCTCGACGATCCCGCGCTGTACGGACGGATCGTTCGCGGTCCTGACGGCTCAGTCGAGAAGATCGTGGAAGCGAAAGATGCCGATGAAAAGCAGCGGCAGATCCGCGAGGTCAATGGCGGCATCTATCTGTTCGAAGGAGAAAATCTCGCAGAGAATCTCCGCCGCCTCTCCACTAATAATGCGCAAGGCGAGTACTACCTCACCGATTTGATCGCGATGCTTCGCGCCGCCGGAAAACGCGTCGGCGCTCTTCTCATCCGCGATCCCAACGAAGCCCTGGGCGTCAATTCGCGCGCCGAGCTCGCAACCGTCGACAGTCAGATGCAGCGCCGAGTCGTAGAAAAGCTGATGCGCGAGGGCGTGACCTTCCGAAACCCCGAGACAGTCGTCATCGATTCGATGGTCACGATCGG
>QHVX01000274.1:0-3878 GCA_003222375.1 Acidobacteriota bacterium | reverse complement strand
CACAATGTGACGATCGGCAATGATGTTCACATCAAGACGGGAACGGTGGCCGAGGACGCTGTGATCGAGGATGAGGCGACGGTGGGACCGTACGCGCACCTTCGGCCCGGGACGAAACTCGGCAAGCACGTGAAGGTCGGAAACTTCGTCGAGACGAAAAAAGCGGTCTTCGGCGAGGGAGCGAAGGCGTCACATCTGTCATACATCGGCGATGCGGACATCGGCGCTGACGTGAACATCGGCGCGGGAACGATCACCTGCAACTACGACGGCGTGAACAAACACAAGACGGTGCTCGAGGACGGCGTTTTCATCGGATCCGATACGCAGTTGGTCGCACCCGTTCGCGTCGGCCGCGGCGCATATGTCGGCGCCGGATCGACGATCACGAAAGACGTGCCGCCTGATTCGCTGGCGCTGAGCCGCGTGCCGCAGAAAGTCGTCGAGGGATGGGCGAAGAATAGGAAGAAAAAGAAATAGTTCGTCACCCTGAGCCGCGGAGACGGCGAAGGGCCTCGTCGACGAGATCCTTCGCTGCGCTCAGGATGACCCTCACGGCGGGGGCAGCCGCTGATCCTCGGGAATCGTCGTATCCATCGTGATCACGGACAACACGCCGATCGGCGCGAGGTCGACGCGCATCCTTCCGAAATCGATGACCACATCGAAATTCTTCAGGTAGTTCTCGCCGACGATTCCGTTCGTGCGCTCATGCTCCCCCGCGTCGTACATCGGAATCGTGTGAAACGTTCCGGCCCAGCGATCGACTCCGATCTCGACATTCTCGACTTTCTCACCATGTTTCTTCGCCCCTCCCAAACCTTGCAAAGTCGCGTTGTGCACCTTCGGGGCAAAGATCTGGATCGGCAGTGATCCGAGTTGTCGCTCGTTCAGAAAAGTCACTTCCGAGCCGGTGTCGAGAATGAACGCGAACCAGCCATGCCGATTGATCGTCCCGCGCACGGCAGGGCGGAATTGTTCGATGAACAGATTCTGATCGGCGGCCGGCCGGCGCGCCGATTGCGGGATGTGCGTGAAGGTCACGCCGTTGCGGCGGAAATCGAGCTCCAGTCGAAATTCCTTGAGGAGGTGCGCTCCGAGAAGAAAGTCGATCTTGAACTCTTTCTTGCCGACGATCAGGAATTTCATCTTGTCGTCGGGCATGATCGCGACCGGAACGTTCGCGACCGTCATGCGGCCGAGATCGACCGTGTCGAGAATTCCGAAGTGCACCGGAATCGGCTCGCCAAGCAGGCCGTTGAACGTTCCCTCAAAAGTGCCGAGCGTTTTGAGGGGCAGGTTGGCTGCCAGACTCTGCGAAATGATCGACAGCACTGCGCCCGAGTCGATGATCGTCGAGATGTTTTTCTTGCCATTGAGCGTGATGTCCACGCGCGGCACGTCGGGGCGGACGACCTTCATCGGAAGACGCTCGGTATTTACACCGCTGAATCGGTAGACGTTCGTGTTGGCGAGCGATTCCAGATAGTCGAGGTGCCACTGCCGGACGTTGATGCCGCGCTCTTGCGCCAGCTTCGCCCAGTCGAGGCTCGAATCGAAGTTGTTCGACATGTATTCGAGCTGCGACAGGTCCCATGCGACCTGCGCGTACATCGTGCGAAAAGGCTGAAGGTCAATCGCGGCGCGCAGATGTCGCCGAGCATCGTCATAACGGCCGGCCGCCAGCTCGGCAGTGCCCAGCGCAGCCAGCTCGTTCGCATTTTTCCTCGGATTCGCCTCGATCGTCTGAGCGAGCGAAATCGCGTGGTTGTAATCGAGCTTCCGCACCATGGACTGGATGTCGTTACCGCGCGCGATATTCGCGGGATCGTAGACCAACGGAGAGATCACCACGTCGGAATAAAGAGCGCAGCCCGCCACGACAACGAGAGCGACCAGGGTTCGGGGGAGCCGGGTTTTCATCGGGACTTACGGAATTGTAACGGCGACGGTCAGCCCCGCGGACGTTTCGATGGGGTTACAAGAATGCCGAGCTCGCGGATTTGGTAGGCGAGGGCCTGTCGCGAGATCTTGAGCATCGCGGCTGCCTGGTTCTGATTGCCGTCCGCCTGTGCGAGGGACTTCTCGATCAGGTCGCGCCGGAACCGCGCCACGGCATCCTGATACGAACCGATCGGGGTGCGGATGATCTTGATCCGTCGGAGCCGATCGGGCAGATGTTCCAATGCGATCTCGCGCGCGTCGCCGGCGAGAGCGTGCGAACCGCGAATCGTGTTCTGCAGTTCGCGGACGTTTCCTGGCCAGTGATACGACGCAAACGACGCTTCGACTTCCGACGACAATCGCATCGGGCCAGCACGATGCTTCTGACGCTCGACGCCGAGAAAATGCGCGGCCAGCAGTGGGATGTCGTTGGCGCGGTCGCGAAGCGGCGGCATCACAATCTCGACCCCTCGGATGCGATAGTACAAATCTTCGCGGAATCGCCCGTTTTCAACCGCGTCCTCCAGCTTCCGATTCGTTGCCGTCACGACCCGCGCATCGGCCGAGCGATTTTGCGTCTCTCCGACGCGACGAAATTCGCCCTCCTGCAGAAATCGGAGCAGCTTTGCCTGCGCCGCCAGCGGCATCTCGCCGATTTCGTCGAGGAAAAGCGTGCCGCCGTCGGTCGTCTCGACCAGTCCGGCGCGATCGCGATCGGCTCCCGTGAATGCGCCGCGAACGTGTCCGAAAAGCTCGCTCTCGATGAGGTTCTCCGGCAACGCGGCGCAGTTGATGGGCATAAACGGCTTTTGACGTCGCGCCGATTGACGATGCAGGGCACGCGCGACAAGCTCCTTTCCGGTTCCCGATTCGCCCAGGACGCAGACAGCGACGTCGCGCTTCGAAACGCGCGCGATCAAATCGAAGACCTCGCGCATGGCGGGCGATTCGCCGACGATCCCCTCCATGCGCACGACCGAATCGACAGGCTCCTCGTCCATGAGGCGCCGCAGCCGGTGATGTTCGGCGCGAACGCGGAAGAGCGACGCAATCGCATCGCGAGACTGGTTCGACCAACGCTGGAGATCTTCGATGTAGAGCAATTCGCGATTGCTGCATGCGATCCAATCACCGTTTTCTTCGGCGAGGATCGCATCCAACTCTGTTGACGCCAGCGGCGGAGGGGACCCGATCTCGTGCCACTGCCCCAGCCGATTACGGATCGCGTAACGCCATGCGGTGGGCGCAAAGTCGTGAGGCGCGAAAGGAAACGAAAGCGTCGAGGCTGCTCGCAAGACACGCAGTTCAGGTTCTGCCGTGTCGGCTGACGCGACCATTGTGATTTTGAGGTCTGTCGCGAGAACATCGGCAATCTCCTTCCGACGGCGACCGAGGGCAGCGCGAAAGAGCGTCAACTTGTGTGATCCGGCGATCGGGACGGGCGGGTCGCCGCCGCGCGTTTCCCAATCGATGAGTGCTGCATAAAAGCCACTCTGGATCGGATCGTGTGCAAGTCCGCGGCGTGCGCGAAGAAGCCGATGCCTGTCAGTCAATTCGATATTCGGAGTTGCTCCTTTTGAGCGAAGCGGGGTCTGGCGCCCTTCGATCCAGTCGATCTCATCGAGAATCAGCGCCGCCGCCTCGCGAATCTGCCCGGAGATATTGGAGGACACAACCGTTTTGGCGGCACGTGCCGCGGAAGCAAAGTGGCCGCGCGAATGGTCGATCATCGCGGCAACCAGCTCCAGCTCCACGAGCCGCTTCACATCGTGCACGCCCGAGTAAAAACTGCGCAATCGCTCCAATAAGTGGATTGCGTGCGTCCACTGTCCCTCGTCGGCTGATAGACACGCGAGCAGGAGAAGAATCCCGCCGGCCGCTCGGTCTCCCTGGGTCTCTTCGACGAGAACCAGCGCGTCGAGCGCCGTCGCGCG
>QHVX01000273.1 GCA_003222375.1 Acidobacteriota bacterium | reverse complement strand
GAATATATTCGCCGACCGTGCAGCCATGAAACCTTCGGAAGACCCTCGCGAGATGGACAGCGTGCACGCCCGCGACTCGAGCGATGCTGTCGAGAGTCAGGTCGCTGCACGCGTTTTCGCGCAACAACTCTTCGACCTGCCCAAGCCATGGAGGAGCCTTACCTCCGCGCCGCGGCGGAATGTCACGAGCCGCGCGGCCGAGGATCTCGAGAACCAGTCCTTCCATCACGAGCGGCGAGTAGCGGTCGATCCGGTGGAACTCGGCGTACAAACGCGTCGCCAGCCGCGCGACCGATCCGCCGGCAAATTCAAAAGGAGTCGTTAGAACAGCGGCCGCGATTCGTGAAGAGTTTCTGATCTCGAATCTGAAGATGCGTCCTCCGTGACCGAGGAAGCGATCCGCATGGGCCTCGCCTGCCGGGTGAAAGATGACAGTCGACGGCTCGCAATGCCGCGTTTGCGACTCGCACGCTTCCCGGTAAGCGCCCTGAATGAGAATTGAGAGATACGGACACGAATGCGAATGGCGGGAGATGTGCTCGCCGGCGGCGTACACGGACTCGGAGAGGACGAAACCTCCGATCTCCCGCACTTTGACTTGCTCGCCGAAGAACATGGGGCAATTATACGAATTTCTTCGTAGAACTACCGTCGCCCCATGCGAAGTCCACGGCGTGATTGGCCGGCCGCTCGCTCTCGCCCTTGCATTCGGCTGTGCTGGGTCTGCGGTTCTGCTTCACCCGCTTGACCCGAGCATGAATGCTCGCGCTCCGGAGACATTCCGAGTGCGCTTTCAGACCAGCCGCGGCGATTTCGTGGTGGAAGCGTGCGGGCCGGTGCGTTCGCACAGTTCGGCGTTCCCGGCGATCCGCAGCTCGCGCGCGCCTGGAGGAATGCCACGATCGCCGACGACTCGGCGCGCATCTCGAACGAGCGCGGCACCGTGGCGTATGCGTTTACGACGGCGGGAACGCGCGCGACGCAGATCTTCATCAATTTGCGCGACAACGGGCACGATGCTGAAGGTTTCGCTCCATTCGGGCGGGTCATCTCGGGAATGGACGTCGTCGATGCTCTTTACTCCGGCTACGGTGAAGCGTCCGGAGGCGGCATGCGCGCCGGACATCAGAACGCGCTCTTCGCCGAAGGGAATGCATGGCTGGACCGCCACTTTCCGGCAGCTGTTCTGGCACAATGCGCGGCCGTGAAGAAACTCGCTCTCTTCCTCTTCTTCATCGCCATCGCCGCACAAGCGGCTCCGAAACGGAATGTGGAAATCATCCGCGACGACTGGGGTATCGCGCACGTCTATGGAAAAACGGACGCGGACGCCGTCTACGGAATGATCTACGCCCAGTGCGAAGACGACTTCAATCGGGTCGAGCACAACTACCTCCTCGCCTTAGGCCGCCTCGCGGAAGCGGACGGCGACAGCGAGATCTATCGCGACCTTCGAATGAAGCTCTTCATCGAACCGGCGGACATGAAGGCGAAGTACCGCCAGAGTCCGCAGTGGCTGAAGTCGCTGATGGACGCGTGGGCCGACGGCATCAATCGTTACCTTGCGACGCATCCCAGCGTGAAGCCGAAGGTGATCACGCGTTTCGAGCCGTGGATGGCGCTGTCGTTCACCGAAGGCAGTATCGGCGGCGATATCGAGACGATCAATCTCGAGCGGCTGCGCGCGTTCTACGAGAAGACGCCGTCGACTCCGATCGCGGAGCGACGCGACGCGAATGAGGAAACCGGATCGAACGGGATCGCCATCGCGCCGAAGCTCACGCAATCGCATCACGCGCTTCTCCTGATCAATCCGCATACATCGTTCTACTTCCGCTCCGAGCTGCACATGGTCAGCGACGAAGGGCTCGACGCGTACGGCGCGGTCACATGGGGACAGATTTTCATTTATCAGGGATTCAATCCGCACGCCGGCTGGATGCACACGTCCAGCGGCGTGGACAACATCGACGAGTTCGCGGAAACGGTTACAAAAAAGGGTAACGATTATTCTTACAAATACGGCACCGATGAGCGGCCCCTCAGAACGAAGACGATCACGATTCCATACAAGACCGCCGGCGGCATGGCCTCAAAGACATTCACCGCGTACTACACGAAGCATGGCCCGATTGTGCGGGAGGCTGACGGAAAGTGGATCAGCGTGAGCCTGATGGCAGATCCGATTCACGCGCTCACTCAGTCCTACAGCCGCACGAAAGCGCGCAGCTACAAGGAATACGTCAAGATCATGCGGCTGCACACGAATTCGTCGAACAACACCCTGTTCGCCGATTCGGACGGCGACATCGCTTACTTCCACTCGAATTTCATTCCGCGGCGCGACGCGCGATTCGATTACACGAAGCCGGTCGACGGCAGCGATCCGGCAACCGATTGGCACGGAGTCCTGTCTTTTGACGAGACGCCGAACGTCATCAATCCGCCTAACGGATGGGTCTACAACAGCAACAACTGGCCGTGGTCCGCCGCAGGCCCGTACAGCCCGAAGCGATCGGACTATCCGCCGTACGTCGAGCGCGGGTACGAGGAGACGGCGCGCGGCGATCATGCGCTGCGAGTTCTAACAGGTCAGAAGGATTTCACGCTGCAGAAGCTGATCGACACAGCGTTCGACAGCGATCTCCCTGCATTCGACAAGCTGCTGCCTCCACTGTTGAAGGACTATGACGCATTGGGGGCCTCGGATCCGCTGAAGTCGCAGCTCGCCGATCCGACCGACGTCTTGCGCAAATGGGATCATCGCCGGGCGGCCAGCTCTGTCGCGACCTCGCTTGCGATTTTCTGGGCCGACGATCTCGGGCGGCGGGTGGCGTCGGAGGCGCGCTTGAGCGGCATGACTCCTGACGACTACTCGGCGACGAAGGCCAACGCACAGGAGCGCCTGCAATCGCTCACTGCGGCCATTCAGAAACTCGAGCGCGATTTCGGCGGCTGGAGAACGCCGTGGGGCGACATCAATCGATTCCAGCGCTTCCATGACGATATCGATTCGCATTTCGACGACAGCCAGGCGAGTATTCCGGTTCCGTTCACGTACTCGCGATGGGGCTCGCTCGCCTCGTTCTCCGCGAAGCAGTATCCGAACACGAAGAAGTGGTACGGCACGAGCGGCAACAGCTTCGTGGCTGTGGTGGAGTTCGGGCCGCGCGTTCACGCGCGCGCGGTGACAGCCGGCGGCGAGAGTGGCGATCCCGCATCACCGCACTTCAACGACGAGGCCGGCCGCTACGCCAGCGGCGATCTCCGTGAGGTCTACTTCTATCGTGAACAGTTGAAAGGACACACCGAGCGGCACTATCGGCCGTGAGGGTTTCGTGGACTACCCCGCTCTCATTGACTTGCGGGCGGCCGCTTCCGGTGTAGGCTAATGCTCACGGTGAAATTTCCGATTTCCAGCGGCCGGACGTTGTAGGGTAGAGCCTAAAGTGAACTCGGAAGCGACAAAGATAGACGCCCTCACCCCACCTGAGGAGCTCGCGGACCACTCCCGCGTCATCGCTGAACTTTTCCGCGCGCACAACGGTGCGCTGGTAAGCTTCCTGGCGGCTCGGCTGCAGAATGCCCAGGACGCGCGGGACGTAGCGCAGGAAGCCTACGTGCGGCTACTCCAGCTGGATAGTCCCGGTGCACTCAGTTTTCTTCGTGGGTATCTGTTCAAGATCGCCGAGAACCTCGCCATCGACCGTATCCGCCACCGGGCGCTGCGTGCTCGCGTGGCTTATACAGAGAAGTTGCTCTTCGATGAACTGGATGAGCATTCCTCGGCGGAGCGGAATCTAATTGCCCAGGAGGAGCTTTCCCGGATCTCCGCGCGCCTG
>QHVX01000272.1 GCA_003222375.1 Acidobacteriota bacterium | reverse complement strand
AGTCTGAATTTCAGCGCTACCTGCGGAAGCAGTTGAGCAAGAGCACGAAGCTCAAGATCGTCGACACGCCGTCGACGCGCCTGCCCGGCTCGGACATGAAGACCCTGGAAGCCAACCGCGATTACTGGCGCGACCTCGGCGCCAAGACCGGCGCGGACTACATCGTGACCGGCGTTCTCGATTTCGACATCAACGACAAATCGGGATATCGGACCGAGGAGTATGTATCGCCCGCGGATGGGAGGACGTACTACCGTCAGGTGCTCGTCGAGACGACCGGGTTTGTATTCGACATCGACATCGCGGTCTTCAACGCCGACTCGGGCGAGAAAGTGCTGGAAGACAATTTCCGCGACTTCAAGGAATTCGATCAGCGCAACTACGACGAGATCCTTGGTCTGTTCGAGAATCTGCGCTCGCTGGAGACGCAGCTGGTCGGCATCTTCGTTCCGCAGGAGACGTCGGCAGCGCGTTACGTGTTCACTGAATGAGTTGTCGGGTAGTCAGGTTGTCTAGTTGTCGACAACCCGATCACACGACAACCTGACAACCTGGAGGCCTTGCGTGAAGCGTGTCATTGCGTCGCTGGTCGTAGCATTCTCGATCGCTGTGCCGGCATTCCCATTCGGTCAGAACAAGATCGTCTATGACCGTTTCCACTGGAACATCTACCACGCGACGCACTTCGACGTTTATTTTTACGACGAAGAAAAGCCGGCGCTGCAGAAAGTGGTCGACACCGCGGAGAGCGCCTACGACACGCTGTCGCGGGAGCTGAATTACCAGATCACCAAGAAAATCCCGCTGATCTACTACCACACCCATTCGGCATTCGAGCAGACCAACGTCGATCTGAATTTCATCCCGGAAGGTGTCGGCGCATTCGCGGAGCCGACCCGCAATCGCATGGTGATTCCGATCGACACGAATGATGAGAAGCTGCTGCAGCTCGTGCAGCACGAGCTCACGCACGTCTTTGAATACGAGATTCTCTTTCAGGGAAAACTCGGCAAGACGGTGACCGCCAATCCACCGACGTGGCTGATGGAAGGTCTGGCGTCGTTCATGGGTCAGGACGAAGACTCGAAAGACCGCATGGTGCTGCGCGATGCGGTCGTCAACGACGAAGTTCCGCCCATCACGCGGGCGCAGGGCGGCGGCTACTTCGCGTATCGGTTCGGGCACGCGGTGTTCGCGTACATGCAACAGAAGTACGGGTGGGACGGCCTCCGCGATTTCATATATGAATATCGTAATACATTAGGATCATCCGTTGATAAGGCGCTCAAGCGCGCCTTCGATGTGACGCCCGACGAATTCGACAGCCGTTTCCGCACCTGGCTGCGCAAGCAGTACCTGCCCGCGCTGGTCGCGAAAGGCGAGCCGCAGGAATACGGCGACCCCTTCAAGATCAATCCGGAGCTGCAGAGCGAAGAGATGTCGCCGATTCCATCGCCGTCCGGCGATCTGCTGGCCGCCTACACCACCTACAAGGAAGACGTCGACATCGTTCTGTTCAACATCCCGGAGCGGAAGATGCTGCGCAATCTCACCAGCGGCTACACCAGCCGCTACGAGTACGCGATCGCGCAGATGCTGACGATCGGCCCGGTGATGGGACGCGATATCGGCTTCGCGCCTAACGGCGATCAGATCGCGCTGTTCGTGAAGAAGGAGCGCGGCCGCAATCTGCTGCTGATCAACGCCCTCAACGGGCGCATCGAGCGTTCGGTGGCCTTGCCGCAGGAGCAGGAGCTCAGTCCGACCTATTCGCCGGATGGAAAGAAAATCGCGTTTTCGGGTTACCTCGGAAGTCAGGACGACATCTTCATCTACGACGTCGCGAGCGGGCAGGTCGCCAACATCACCAACGACAAATTCTTCGACGGCGCGCCCGTCTTTTCGCCCGACGGAAAGTGGCTGGTCTACTCCTCGGTCGTCGGCGGCTACGCGAAGCTGTTCAAACTCAATCTCGAGAAACCCAGCGAGCGCTATCAGCTCACCAGCGGCCTTTGGAACGACATCGACGCCTGGTTTTCGCCGGACGGCAAGCGCGTCTTCTTCGCGTCGGATAAGCAGACCGGCCGCAATGTCGAAGTCGCGTCGGAGATTCTCGAGAAGGCCGAGGACAAGGCGAAGCGGCAGGGGGACACGCCGCCGCCCGATCCAACGAATTTCGCCGCTTACAACGTCTATTCATTGAATCTCACAAACGGCGATCTGTTGCAGTACACCGACGTCGTCGGCGGATGTTTCACGCCGGTGGTATTCATCGGACAAAACAATCGCGAGAAGATGGTCTTCGCTTCGTACTACAAGCGGCGCTGGCAGCTCTTCTCCACGCCCACCGACAAGCCGCTGCACGCCTCCGAAAAGACAACTCTGCCGTCCGCGCCGCTGCTGGCCGAGAGCCGGCAAACGTTCCAGCCGCCGGTAGAAGTGGCAATCGACGAGGACAAGATCGACAAGCCGCGCGGCTTCAAGTTGTTTGTCGACGACGTGGAGGTCAACGCCGGCGTCACGTCGGACCAGCTTCTGGTCTCGCGCTCGACGATCTTCATGAGCGACATGCTCGGCAACCGCCGCTTCATCGCGTCGCTCGATTCCGTGTCGTCATTCTCCAATTTCGATTTTCTCTACTTCGATCTGCAGCATCGGACGAATTGGGGCTTCCGACTCTTCGATCAGCGTTCGTTCTATGTGACGCCGAGCCAGTCGAATCAGTCGCTTTTCGAGCGCCATCAGCTGTATCGCGAGACGGGCGTGCTCGGCATCGCCAGTTATCCATTCGATCGCTATCACCGGATCGACGCCGGCGTCGGTTTCGAAAAACGCAATTACACATTGCTGGCCCTCGATGCGAGCAGCAATCTAGGCTTCGTCAGCTTCAACGACTCATTTCCGCTCATCAGCTCGACGTTCAGCGGCGACAGCACGGTCTTCAAACAATTTGGCCCCGTTTCGGGGCGAAGATACGAGCTCAGCGCGTCGTACGCACGCGACATCAAGCGCGGCGGAACACTCAGCCATGACTACAACATCGATGCGCGGCAATATCTGCAGCTGACGTCACGCAGTCTGCTGGCGGCGCGACTCTTCGTCGGCTATTCGCGCGGCAACGTCCCAAACTTCTACTACTTTGGCGGATTGAACACGCTCCGCGGCGTCGATTTTCGATCGATCATCGGCAACCAGGCGGCCTTCGCCAACTTCGAATTCCGATTCCCGCTGATCGACATTCTCGCGACACCGATTCTGGCGTTCACCCAGGTGCGCGGTGATCTGTTCTTCGACATTGGCGGAGCGAAGTTCAACGGCCAGAAATGCACGTTCATCGAGGGCGGACGGCTGCGACATCTCGGCGACGAGCCCGGAGCCTGCGGTGCGGCATCAGTCGGATACGGCCTGTCGTTCAATTTTCTCGGACTCGAGCTGCATTGGGATTTTGCGAAGCGGACCGACCTCAAGCACAGCTACGGCGGCAAGCGGACGGAGTTCTGGATCGGGGAGACGTTCTAGTTTTCAGTTTATCCCGAGCGAGCGAGGGATCTCCGGTCCATCAGCGATGATCCGCGCGAACTAAATGAAACGCGGCGATCGCGAAGGGCGCTTTTTCGATAGGGGAGTATGAAAGCGCATATTGAAACCTCAGCGTCTGTAACGGATTTTTCAGGTTGAACGAAGTCGATAGTTTTGGCGCTTGACATTCTTGTGAATTCCCATAAGTCGGCCTAACTGATCAAGTTGGCAGGCAGCTGCCATCATCGCCGACGCCAGGGGACAAGTGTGGCAAACCTAGCAGGTCATCGGCGACGATACTGCGCCAGCAAATCGCTGCGGTCGGGATAAACTAAAAGCTACGCCGCTCGCGGGCGCGCGCGCCGATCGGCGATCGTCTCGCGCAGAAACTTGAGCAGCGCGCGTTCTTCCATCGAAAGGCCGATGCGCACGACAGGCTTGCCGCGTCTCCCTCTCCGCAGCAGCTCGAACGGCTTCCCTTCGGTGTACTCCTCGAGGATGCGCGGGCAGATGTAAGACGACCGGCAGACTGCCGGCGTGTTGCCGAGCTGGGTGGCGGTCGCCTGAATTGCGCGTTTGATCTTGCGTTTGCGCTCGGTCTTGCTCGGCGCCTGACCTTCCATCGCCAGGGCAATCGAGCATAGGAGCGTTCCGGCCCACGTCCGAAAATCTTTGGCCGTGAATGTGGTGCCGATGATCGATTGGATGTAGTTGTTCACGTGCCGATCTCTGAGGTTGCGGACCTTGCCGTCTTCCAGGAACGCAAAGAGCTCTTTCTGATGAAGACCCTTCAGCGCTCGGACGATGTGCGCCACTTCGCGGTCGTCGACCGCGCGCTTGTGGGCCTTCTTCCACTTGCCGATGTAGTCGAACAGCAGGACGCGTCCATTGACGGTCACGTGCTTGCCGTGAATCGTCGTCAGGCCGTAGGTCGATTCGGAACGCGCGCTCTTTTCGTTGCCGACGCGGAAGAAGCCCTGATCGATCAGGCGGACGATCGCGGCCAGCACGCGATTGCGATCGAGGTCCGAGCGGCGCAAGTCGCCGCGGACCTGACGCCGCAAGCGCGGAAGCGATTCGCCGAATTCGACGACGCGCTGGAACTTCTCTTCTTCGCGCTGCGCGCGAAACCGCGCGTGATAGAGATATTGCGTGCGGCCTCGCTTGTCGACGCCGATCGCCTGCAGCGGCGACGCATCGCCGCGGGCGATCCGGACGTCGCGCCACGCCGGAGGCACACGTATTTTTCGGATTCGCGCCAGCGTTTTCTCATCGACGACGGGGGAGCCGTCGGAGTGCTGATAGCTGAAGCCGCTGTCCTTGCTCCCGATCCGCCGGATGCCGTGGAGATCGAGAGCCCACCGTCGCCGCACCGGTTTTCCCGGCATGCGAGGGCCGGTTTTTGCGAGAATGGTGCCGCTTGCTGCGCGACTGGTGGCTCTCACTGGAGCGCCGTCCGGAGCCGCTGACCGGGCGGCAGTGGGGGATGGTCGCTGCGGCCACCCTCGTCGCGGGTTTGAGCCGCCTGCTGGCGCTGGCGCGAACGCCGTGGGATTGGGACGAGCTGCTGTTCATGCTCTCGCTCGATCACTTCAACGTCGCGCGCCACCGCCCACACCCACCCGGCTTTCCGTTGTATGTCTTGACGGCGAAGTTCATCCGCAAATTGGGCTTCGGCGATTTCCACGCCCTGCAGGCCCTCAGCCTCCTCGGCGCCATCGCGATCGTGCCCGCGATGTTTTTTCTCTGCCGCGAATTGCGGATGCGATTCTCGACGTCGCTGGCCGCCGCCATGCTGCTCGCTTTTTTTCCGAACGTCTGGTTCTACGGCGGCGGCGCCTTCAGCGATGTGCCGTCGATGACGCTGGTGATCCTCGCGTACGCCCTGCTATTTGCCGGCTGTCGCAATCCGTACGCCTATCTCGCGGGCGCGGTGATCCTGGCGGTCGCGGTTGGATATCGTCCTCAGAACCTGCTGGTCGGTTTGGGGCCGCTGGTGATCGCGACGATCTTTCAAATTCGAAGAAGCGTGGCGCGCGTCGTCAGCGCTGTTGCGTTGCTGGCCGTCATCATCGGCGTCAGCTATCTGATGGCTGCATTTCTGACGGGATGGAGCGAATACCGCGAGGCGGTACGCATGCATCAGGCGTACATCTCGCGCACCGATTCGTTTCTCTCGCCGACGCGCCCGCCGCTGTGGCGGGTGTTCGATGACTTTTTCGTGATGCCGTACCACGCGCCGGCCATCAACATCATCGTGTGCGCGCTGGCTCTGATCGCGATGATCCGCAGCCGTGGGCATGTCGTCGTGGCGCTTCTCACATTCGGCCCGCTTTGCATCGCGAGCTGGCTGATGCTCGATCGCTTCAGCGCCAGCCGCTTTTCGATCGGATACGCGCCGCTGATCGCGCTGCTGGCGGCGGAGGGGCTGCAGTTCGTCGCGCGGCGCACGGAGCCGATCGTGGCGGCCGTCATCATCGCGTTGATGATTGTCTGGACCTGGCCCGCGCTTTCGATCGTGAGGCCGAGCATCTCGCCGCCGGTCGCGGCCGTCGATTGGATCCGCAATCACGTCGACGCCAGAACTGCCACGATCTACGTCGACACCGGGATGGTGCCGTTCGCGGAATGGTATTTGCCGGAGTACAAACTGCGGTTCATCGGAGAGTCGCAACCGCCTCCCAGCTGGGCGACTCGCCAGCCGGGTTATTACCTTCGGGAAGACGCCAGCACATCGCCGCACGCCGAGAATTTCATTCGCCCACACAAAAGGCTGTGGGACCTGGTAAGGCAACGGTACTTCGAAGTTTCCGTTCGTCCGATCGCGGAGGTCGTGGCGTTTGGCAAGGGTTGGTATTGGGAGGAAGGAGAGGGCCCGCAAGCATGGCGCTGGATGGGCGCGCGCAGCGAGGCAGCATTGCCTCCGATGCCGGGAGAGGTGCGTTTAACGCTCTCTCTCTACGTTCCCCTCGACGCTCTCGGGTCTCCGCCTAACATCATCGTGCGGCTCAACGGCGCGACGATCGATGCGTTCCGCGCCACGCGCAGCTTCATCAATCGCGAGCTGGTGGTCCATGCGCGATCGGACGCACCGAACGCGCTCGTGATCGA
>QHVX01000278.1 GCA_003222375.1 Acidobacteriota bacterium | reverse complement strand
CTCGATCCGCCGCGACGCGCCGATGATGATCCAGCGCTGGAGATAGAGGAACAACCCTTCGATCGCCGCCGCGCCGACCAGCATCAATCCATATCGGATCAGCGCGGCGCGCGTCACGGCTTTCGACAGCTCGTTGACGGCGTTGCCGACGATCCACGGCTTGGTGAGCGAGAAAATCGCCGATCCGACGACGCACAATCCGCCGAGGGCTAGCGATTTCTTGTGGCGAAGGAGATACGAGATGAGGCGGCGGAGCGGAGTCATGAACTGGTCATTCTAACGTCGGTTCACGCAACGGAATTCGCTTGATCTCCTGCAGCGTGATGCGCAGCACCTTTTCCAACGAGAACCCTTTCGGAAACGCGTGCGGAATGCGAATGCCGGCGCCGCTCAATTCGAGAAAATCGAGCGGCGGTTTCTGCCGCGCCAGGACATGCAGGAGTTTTCGGGGCAGGTCTTCGCGATCGTCGGCATTCAGATGCAAGGGCTGCAGGTAATAGCCGAAGTGCATGCGGCCCTGCGCGTCGGTGAGAGTGAGCGCGCCGAAAGTCCAATTGACCTTGGCCAGCTCGGCTCGCCAGTGTTGTTCGTCTTTTTCGGTGAGGCGCTCCAGTCGCATTACTGCGACAATCGTCGCAAACCATCCACGATCTCGTCCATCTTCGTCTGATGGAACGTGTCGACGGTCCTCTGCAGCTCGCCTACCGGCGTCGACGCCAGATCTTCGGTGTACACCTTTTTCAGGGCGCCGCCGAGGTAGACCTTGGTTTCGATGCGCCAGGTTGGACGCGTGAAGAATTCGGTCTGCACCGTGAGTTTTTTCGATCCGATGTCGACGGCATCGAGCCGACCCATCACTGTCGGGTCGCTCAAGACTGCCTCACGTTGCCTCGCCGGACGCTGCGCCTGCACTTCGCCTCGGCCCGCGACTCGATCTGACGGACGCGCTCGCGGGAGAGACCGAGGATCTCGCCGATGTCGCGGAGGGTGAGCTCGTCGTCCTGCAACACGCCGTAGCGCAGCTTGAGGATCGTCTTCTGCTCCAGCGTCAATGTGTCGACGGTCTTCTGCACCGAGCCCTGTTGCTTGAGCGACTCGAGCATCGGCACGCGGTCGGGCTCGATCTCCGGCGCCATTCCGTCGGCGAGATCGTCGAGCTCGAGCCAGAAATGCAGATTCGATTTCGGATTCGGATTCGTGTACAGCAGCAGCGTGGCCAGCTCGCTCGGTGTGATCGCGAGCGCCTCCGAGACCTTCTTGACCGCCGAATCGAGCACCGTCGTGACGTTCTCCGGTGTGCGATTCAGAAAATTCGCAAGCTGCCGCATGCTGCGCGGGAGGTTGTCGGTGACTCCGTGCCGCAGTGTCAGAACGAGTCGCTCTTTCGGCGAGAGCTCCGACATGTGCGCCAGCAGCTCGTCACGCCGCGATTGCTCCTGCATCTCCTCTTCGGCCGACGGAACCTGGGTCTGTTCGATGACATCGGCCAGCTCGGTGTGCGATTCGTCATCGAGCTCCGCGTTGAGCGAGAAGTTGTCGTTGCCGGCGTGCATCAGCGTCTGGACTTCGCGGACCGTGACGCCGAGCTCTTTCGCGAGCTCTTCGGCGGTCGGGATCTGATTGCCGTCGGTGATGCGCGCCGCGATCGCTCTTTCGAGTCGATACATCAGATTGGCGCGCTTGGGTGGAAGGCGGAACGCGCCGCCCTGCTCCGAAAGCGCATGCAGAATCGCCTGACGGATCCACCACACCGCGTAGGTAATGAATTTGACGTTCTTGTCGGGGTCGTACTTCTTCGCGGCGTGCATCAACCCGATGTTGCCCTCGTTGATCAGGTCGAGAAACAACACGTGCGAGTTGCGATAGCGCTTGGCGTACGAGACGACAAAGCGCAGATTCGCTTTGACCAGCTCCTCCAGCGCCGCGCGGTCGTTCTGCTGCACGCGGCGGCCAAGCTCTTTTTCTCTTTCGGGAGTCAGCCGTGGGATCTGGGCGATTTCCTGGAGATATTGATTCAGGAGATCGTACGAATCGTCTCGTTCTTGGTGGCGCGCCATGCTCGGAAAATCGGAGGCCGCAATTGTACGCCTACGGCTGCGATTGTGGAGTTTCCGAACCAGCCGCGGCCGGCATCGTCTCCGGCACGGTGCGCCCGCGATGGCAGGTGAAGCAGGTCACCGTCTGTCCATGCGCGTTGACCTTCGAGACGTAGTTCGCGTTGATGTCGCGGACCATGCGCAACATTGTGCGGGCAACCTTCTTCTCGGGCTTGGCGTCGGAGGCGTAGTTGAATTCCTCCGCCGCCCCTTCCGGATTCGCGACATGACAGTGATTGCAGAAATCAACTCGTCATGGGTGATGTTCGGCGGCAGAATCTGCAAATTGTGAAATTGAAGGTTGTCTGCGACCTGTGGCTGGGCCTTCTGCTGACTGATGGCCGCACAGGCCGCGAGAAAAAAGACAGCGATGACCGCGTACGTGCGCATGAATCCCTCCTCTTACCAACCGATGCCGTAGTCTTCGCCGTGATTGCTCGAGCCGCCCCACAGCGTGCCGTGCGCGCGATCGAACATGATGGCGTTGATCGGCCCCGACGTGCGATCCTCGAACACGGCCGTATAGCCCATGCGGCGCAGCTCTCCGCGGACCCACGGCGGCGTCTCCGAATTGAGAAGAATGCGGCCGGGCTGAATCTCGTGATTGCCGAACGAGCTCCGCATCTGAAAGCTGTTGATGTTCGCCGCTTCCGTCGCTTCCTGCACCGTCATGCCGAATTCGACGACATTCAGGAAAAACTGCAGCAGGTTCTGGTCCTGACTGTCGCCGCCCTGCACCGAGAAAACGAGATACGGCAGACCATCTTTGAGCGCCAGCGTCGGCGTCAGCGTGACGCGCGGGCGCTGGCCGGGCTGGATGACGTTGAACGGATCTTCGGCGCGATCGAGCACGAAGCTCTGCGCGCGCTGACTGAGTCCGACGCCGCTGTGTCCCGCGATCACCGCCGGAAGCCAGCCGCCGCTCGGGGTGACCGAGACCGCCCACCCTTCCGCGTCCGCCGTTTCGACGGACGTAGTGCCGGCGTAGAAGCTCGACTGTTGAATGCTCGCATCCTGACTGGTCGCACCGCGCGCCGGAGCGGGATGATTCGCGGTTGCCGGCCACGCTTTCAGCAGATCGAGAAACGGATTCTGCCCACCCTGGAACGGATAGGGATCGCCGGCGGTGATGGTGGGATCATTGCGCTCGGCGCGGATCAGCTTCGCCCGCTCTTTCGCGTAATCCTTCGATAGAAGACCGCGCAGAGGCACATCGCGCGAATCGCCGTAATAGAAATCGCGATCGGCGAACGCCAGACTCATCGTCTGATAAATCGTATTAATATACCGTGATGTATTATATCCCATCGATTTCAGATCGAAATTCTCAAGGATGTTCAGCGACTGCAGCATCGCGGGACCTTGCGTCCAGGCGGTGAGTTTGTAGATGTGGATCCCCTTGTAACTCGTCTTGACCGGCTCTTCGATCTTCACCTTCCAGTTGCCGAGGTCGTCCATCGTGAAGAGACCGCCCTGCTCCTGCACGCTGCGGACGATCTCGCGTGCGATGTCGCCCTTGTAGAAGCGATCGTAGGCGGCGTAGATCGCGTCCTTGCGAGACTTCCCCTGCTTGAGCGCTGTCTGCTCCGCCTCGACGAGCTTCCGCAGCGTCGCGGCGAGATCCGGCTGTCGAAACATCTCCCCAGGTTCAGGTGCTTCGCGACGCGAGCCGGCGTGTGTCAGAAAGAGCGCCTTTGAGTACGGCCACTGCTTGATGCGCGCCTTGTCGCGCTCGATCGTGTTGGCCGCCTGCGCCTCGATCGGATAGCCGTCCGCCATCTCGATCGCCGGTGCGAGGTCGTCCTTGAGCGAGAGCTTCCCGTATTCCGCGATCATCGTCATCACGCCGCCGGGCGTACCGGGAGTCACGGCGGCCAGCGGACCGAATTCGGGTGGGTACTTGTAATTGTGCGTTCGGTAGAACTCGGGCGTGGCTCCGGTGGGCGCGACGCCGAGGGCGTTGATGCCGATGATCTGTTTCGTGTTCGGGTTGTAGATGAGAGCCTGCGTCTCACCGCCCCAACTCAGCGTGTCCCACATCGTGCATGTGGCCGCGATCATCGCGGCGGCGGCGTCGACAGCATTGCCGCCCTTCTGAAAAATCATCGCCCCGGCCGTTGCGGCCAAAGGCTTTCCGGTCACCGCCATCCAATGCGAGCCGTGGAGTGGCGGCTTCTGCGTGCGTTGAGCGAAAACGGGAACGGTGATCAGCAATACAAGTGCGGCTTTGCGAAACATAGCGCGCCATTCTAATTCCAACGCTTCCTCCAACGGGCACTCCCACGGCAGCAACCTACCTTGGGGGCACTTTAAAAAGGAGGCAGCACCATGTTGAAGCTCGCAGTTTTGATACCCCTGGCCCTGGCCATCGGAACCCTTCCGTCAGTCGCCGCTTCGGGCATTCTCGACGGCCGCACGTTCAGCGGAAGCATCGGACCGAAGGGAAAGGCCGCCGACGGAAAAGACGATCTGATCTTCGACGCTGAGAAAGTCCGCGCGTCCTATCGCTCAGCAGGTGTGAACTTCGAGCGCGTGTGGACGGCGGACGTTTTCTCGCGCGACGAGCCGACTGCCAGCTACTAATGCGGGGTCTGCGCCACCTGTAACTTGTTGAAGTAGTTCTCCATGTTGCGCATCTGCTCGTCCATCGACTGCATCGTCTGCTGCTGTTTGATCATCTCCTTTTCGAGCTTGAGGCGGTCGTCCTCGAGCGTTTTGACGCGCTGCGAGAGATCGTCAACCTTCGCATTCAAATCGCTCATTTGACCGCCGAGACTCTTGCCGCAGCTCAGGAAGAGAAGGGCGCACAGCGCCAGCACCGTGACGGTTTTCATGATTAGCCTCCTTGCGCAATGATGGTAACGCGGAAGAAGAAAGCCCGCACCCGCCTCGTGGTCAGATAGAGGATCAGGAGAGACGCGATTGGCAGGCCGATAAGTATTCGCGGGTCGCCGCTCGCGATGTCGCTGACCGCGTTGATCGCCAGCATCGCGATGGCGAGCCAATAAGCGGATCGCTTTCCGCTCCACAATCCGAACGCCGACCACGCGCATGCCACGCTGACGACGGCCATGAGCACGATCGCTGTTGCACCCATAGCCACGAGTCCCTCGCGGCCGCGGGGATTGATCCGCCAGATCGCGTCGGCCCATCTCCCGGGAAACAGCAGCATGATCGCGGCGAGGCCGCTCGCGAACATTCCAAACACGAAAAAGAAACTCAGGGCAGTGACGCCGGCGGGACGCGTCAATGCGCCGCGACCGGCGCGTCGAGCCGGCGATAGCGGACCGTCTCGGGGAGGCAGCTCTTGTTCGCGATGTGGTGGTCGTATTCGCTGCGGAACTTCTTGACCGACGAGATCACCGGCCCGATGGCCGCGTCGCCGAGGGCGCAGAGGGATTTGCCGCCGATGTTGTCGGACATGTCGAGCAGAAGATCGGGATCACCCGGCCGCCCATCCCCCCGCTCGATGCGGTCGAGGATCGACTCCATCCAGTTGCAGCCCTCGCGGCACGGCGTGCATTGCCCGCACGATTCGTGCGCGAAGAATTTCGCGAGCCGCCACACGGCGTCGACGATGCAGACGGAATCGTCGAGCACGATGATGCCGGCCGATCCGAGCATCGATCCTGCTTTCATCAGCGCATCGAAGTTGAGAGGGATGTCGATCTCGTTCGCGGTCAGCATCGGAGCCGATGCGCCGCCGGGAATGACCGCTTTGACTTTGCGACCCGCCGGAACGCCCCCGCAGTGAACTTCGACGAGCTCCTTGAGATTGATGCCCATCGGAAATTCATAGACGCCAGGCTTCCTGATCGTGCCCGAAACGCAGTACAACTTCGGGCCGGTGTTCTTGGGACTGCCGAATGATTTGAACCAATCGGCGCCGTTCTTGACGATCAGCGGCACACAGGTCAGGGTCTCGACGTTTTGAACGACCGTCGGCCCGCCGAACGCGCCGATAACCGCCGGAAATGGCGGCTTGACGCGCGGCTGTCCACGATGCCCTTCAATCGATTCGATGAGGCCCGTTTCTTCGCCGCAGATGTACGCTCCCGCGCCGCGAGCGACCGTGATGTCGAAGTTGAATCCGCTTCCCAGAGCGCTTTCTCGAGCACGGTCGCGCCGTAATAGAACTCGCCGCGAATGTAGATGTACGACATCGGATTCGATCCGATGGCGTAGCCCGCGATGATCATTCCTTCGATCAGAAGGTGCGGATCCTTTTCCATCAGCAGGCGATCTTTGAAAGTGCCCGGCTCCGATTCGTCGGCGTTGCAGAGCAGGTAGGTTGGCTTCGGCGAATTCTTCGGAACGAAGCCCCACTTGCCGCCGGTCGGAAAGCCCGCTCCCCCGCGCCCGCGCAACTCGGAATCCTTCACGAGCTGCGTGATTGCATCCGGCTTCATCCCGAGCGCGGTCTTCGCGGCTTCGTAGCCGCCGCCGTCGATATAGACGTCGATCGATGTCGAGTTCGGCTTGTCGATGTTGGCTAGGAGGATTTTGATCGGATCCATGCGTCCATTTTTTCCACGGTCATGTTCTCGTGGTAGTCATTGTTGATCTGCACCACCGGCGCGGTGTCGCAGGAGCCGAGGCATTCGACTTCGCTGACGGTGAAGTTGCCATCGGATGTCGTTTCGCCCGGCCTGACGCCTAACTTTTCGCAGAGGTGATCGTGGATGTCGTAGGCCCGGTTGACCATGCAGCTCAGGTTCGTGCAGACCTGCAGATGGTATTTGCCGACCGGCTTCTGGTTGTACATGTTGTAGAACGAAACGACGCCGAAGACAGTCGCGGGGGAAAGATTTAGCAACGATCCGACGTACAGCACCGCTTCCGGCGAGATCCAACCCCAGACTTCCTGCGCCAGATGCAACGTCGGGAGCAGCGCCGATTCCTTGTTCGGATAGCGAGTCA
>QHVX01000277.1 GCA_003222375.1 Acidobacteriota bacterium | reverse complement strand
TTGGTTCCGACGCGATCGCCGATGTGCGAGAAGCCGATTCGAAATACGGCGATCGTCGTTGCGAATGCGGTCAAGTAGATCGCGCGCGGCGCGATGTGCCGCTGCACCGCGATGATCGCGGAGTAGCTGGTCACTCCGCCATAACCGAAAGTCGCGACCGTGAGGGACAGCGTGGTCTGGATTACGCGCCAGTCCCAGGCTTCGGAAAGCGCCAAGCGCGAACCTTCACGTCGCTCCTGACCAGGGCGCAAAAGCAGCGCACCGATCGTCATCGCAACCGACAACACCATCAGCTCGATGCACAGCGTCAACCAGCCGAAGTGAAAAACCCACAGGCCGACCGCCGGCGCGATCGCGACCGCGGCAGTACTCGCGAGGCCCCACCATGCCAGGCCCTGGTTGCGCCGGGAGGGCGGGATGTAGTCGCTCATGATCGCGGAGGCCGCGGCGATCAGGCCGGACCACATCGCGCCGTGCACCGCGCCGATGGCCAGCAACACGCGAAAGTCCCTGACGACGCCGTACGCGAGCGAAAAGCAGATGAAGAGAATCGACGCGATGATGAGCAGGCGTCGGCGGCCGATATGGTCCGCGACGCTTCCCATCAGCGGAGCAGCGAACGCGCTCGCGTAACCGTAAAACGACAGAAACCAGCCCGCTTTGGCCGTCGACCCGCCCAGCTCCATGATTCGAAACGGGATGGCGGGAAGGAGCTGGAACGCCGAGAAAAACGTCACGAAGGCGTAAACCCACAAGCCCGCAAAGGCAGGCGTAAGTAGTGTTTCGCTCGGGCGTTTCGCGGACATGGAGCGCGGATTGTAGAATCTTTATGATCGCAATCGCGTTCAGCCCGGACGGATGAAGATCAAACGCGCAGAGAAGTACGGATTTTGTTCCGGCGTGCGGATCGCCGATCTGAAAGTGAAGCGATTCGCTGCCGGCGGCGGACGCGGCGCGATCCTGGGACAGGTCGTACACAACGAGCGGGTGGTGGAGGAGATGGAAAAGTTGGGCGTACGGACGGTCGAGGAAATCGCAGCGGTCAAAGAGCCGACGATCGTCTTCTCCGCGCACGGCGTGCCGCCGTCATTCCACAGCCGCGCAAAATCGACCGGCCTGCAAGTCCTCGATACGACCTGCAAGTTCGTCTACGACATCCATCGCGAGGCGAAACAGGCGCTCGAGAACGGCTACCACCTCGTTTTCATCGGCGACCCGAAACACCGCGAGGTCATCGGTTACACGAATGATCTCGATCCGTCCGCCTACCACATCATCTCGACGATCGAGGGAGCTCGAGAGGTCGAATGGACGCAGTTCGAAAAAATCAAGATCTTCTATCAGACGACACTCAACTCCGCCGACTTCGAGGATGTCGTCCGAGCGATCGAGAACGTCGCGCGCCGCGTCGATCGCGCCGATACCATCTGCTACGCGACCAAAGAAAACCAGGATGCTGCACGCGTTCTTGCGGAAGACCCTGAGATCGACGTCATCGTCGTCATCGGTGGCAAGAAGAGTGCGAACACAAAACATCTATGGGAGATCTGCAGGGAATCGAAGCCTTCCTACCTGATCCAGGGAGCGGACGATTTGGAGGCGACATGGTTCGACGGGGCGGAAGTGGTGGGGGTGACGGCCGGATCGTCGACGCCCGACTACGTCATCGAAGAGGTCGAGCACCGCATCGCAACTTTCTGAAACGGCGCAATATCGACCATGCGCCGAATGTTTTCTCGGCATTCATGAAGGTTATTCGGACTCTATTCGCATGCATGATTGCAGCCGTGCCCGCCATCGCCGGCGCGGCCGATCTGAACTGTCACGGGCCCGGCAATGTCGAGCAGTTTCGGTACTCGTGGCGCATGCGCGGCGGGCTGGCGTGGGTAGCCGGACTGGTCTTTCCGACGTCAGGTGTCGGCGAGCTCAAGACTGTTTTTCCGCAAGCGGGCGAGCATTCGATCAACAGCGAGCTTCTCATTCAGCCTAACGATCGCCGCAGCGGCTTCTACGTCTACGAATCGGAGATGGATGAATCGGGACAGAAAACGCTGATGACGTACCACGGCTACGCGTGGAAAAATAAGTCACGAAAAGAACGTACGATATTTGATTACATTAAACGTCTCGCTCACATCCACAAAGAGACGCCCGAGAAGCAATGGGACCGCACCGAGAGTCTTCCTGCCGACGCGTTGCGCGACGTGCTGACCGCGATCTACTTCCTGCGACAGAACGCGACGACGATCCAGCTTCCGGTCGCCACGCGGATTTACTCCGACGGCAAGTCCTATCCGGTGATCATTCGATCGACCGAGCGCCGCACCTTCAACATCGAAGGCCAGAACATCAACGCCCTCGGCTTCGAAATCGTCGATGCGCCGGGCGGCAGCCGCAAATGGCCGGGCGGCATCAAAGTGTGGGTCTCGGATGATCAGCGGCGGATCCCGTTCCGTATCGACATCGATCAGAGCATGGGATCGCTGCAGCTCGATCTGAAATCGATTGACGCCTGCGCCTTCATGCAGGCGAGCGCCGCTACCCGTTAGACCCGGGCACCCGCCATCGGCCAGCTCAGGCCGCAGAACAAACCCACCAAATCAAGAAGTTCCGCGACGTGGAAGGGCTTCTCGAGCACGACCGCCGGCTTCAGCTCGTCGTCGTTCGGGTCGAGCTTGTATGCCGTGATTACGATGACCGGCAGCTCGTTACGCAATCCGCGGAACCAGCGCAGCCACGCGCGTCCGTCCATGCGCGGCATTGCCAGATCGAGGATGACGAGCTGGATGTCGGGATTTTTTTCCACCAGCGGCATGGCGACTTCGCCGTCGGCGGCGGTCAGGACTTCGAATCCGTATGGCGAAAGGAGATCGCGATACGAGGCGAGAAGCTTCGTGTCGTCGTCGATGACGAGCAGCTTACGAACCTTGAATGGCGCTCTTCGCGCTCGAATACTCACCCGTAATGGACCATCCTAAACTGCTTGAAACTCAGAGGGAAGTTGCAAAGGGCGTACCGCGGAGAATGGCAAATCGCGAACTGTCGAACCTCAGCGGAATGAGGCGGCCTTTGTGGACGGGCACGCCGGCAGGCAGGATGACCCGTAAGTTCAGGCCGCCGGTGAGGATACCGGTTGCGAGCCAGCGTCCTCCGCGGAAGCTGGCCTCCTCGATTCCGAAGATCAGGTCGGATTCTTCGCCCTTTTCGGCGACCGAAAAATCTTCCGGTCGAGCGAGCGCGATGCCTTTTCCTTCGAAATTCGCCTCGGCGGCCTGCCACGATCCGATCGGCGATTGAACGACGTTCCCTCGAACCGTAATCGGGATGACATTGATGTCGCCGGTTGCCTCAGCCGCCGCTTCACTCAGCGGATACCGGTAAATATTGGGAGCCACGTCGGCCTGAACAACCCGGCCGCTTTCGAGCACGACAAGTTGATCGGTCAATCCCAACTCGCTGCCGGCCGCCGGCGCGCTGATGACAGTCGTCCCCATCACGCGCAAGGTTCGATAGAAGGCGTCGGCAATTTTCGCCTCTGCAGACGGATTCAGACGCTCCAGCAGCCGGTCGGCGACGAGAATCGCTGGACGGAGAAGCTTGCGCTCGGCGCGCTCGATCGCAGTCCGCAGTTGGCGCGCCATGATCTCGCGCTCAGGATCGGGACGCTCGTCGACCGGCTCGACCCAGCCTTCCGGTTCGCCATCCGCATTGGCTGTGAACAGGCTGACGAAGCGGCGGCGGCGAAGGCTGTCGCGCGAGCGATTGATCGCGATGCGGCGAGTTTGGTGACGTCGCGCGCTCCAAAATGGATGTGACCTTTCGTGGGACGAAGTTGCCCGGCGATGATCTGCAGCAGCGTGGATGCACCGGAAGCCGGCGGACCGACAATCGCAGTGTGCGTGCTCTTCGCGAACCTCAGCGTGATGTCGCGGAGGCGGTCCTCGAAGGAGATGCTTTCGAGTGCGACATCGAGCACGTGCCCGATTCTACGGCCTTGGACGCTGCATCGGCCGCTGCTGCGGACGCTCGAGGCGATCGAGCTGGTTGCGCATGCGGTTCCACTGCGGATCCGTGAGCACGCTGCGCATCTCGATCAGCATCATGAGCTCGCGATCGAAAAGACGACCGCGCGCTTCGCTCAGATGCATCCCGATTCGATGGATTGCAGCGCGGTCGAGTTGCGGGCGATCGAGCTCGCCGCGGAGAGCGATGCCGGATTTGTCGACGTCGGCCTTGAGATCGATCAGATCGACGGCCGAGGCGCGAAAGATGCCTTCCAGGCGGTCCTGCTGCTCGTCGGAGAGATTCAGGCTCTGAACGATCTCAGGCCGGCGCCACCACTTGCCGGGAGGCAACTGCGCGAAAGCGGTCGCGCCGATGAAAAAGGCAATCAGTGCGAATCCGACCCGGCGCGTCACAGGCTCGATCCTTTCGACGGACTGGAGTCGACCCACGACTCCCACTGCACGACGCTGCCGAAGTCTTTGAGCTCGTCGGATTGCCACGGATCGCGCGGGATCTGCAGATCATCGTTCGGCGCGGCCGGCGATGCGGTCTGCTGCGCGACCACAACCGTCGCGGGCGCTTTGAGCGCCGGTTCGACACTCTTGTAAACAACAACGCCTCCCAGCAGGAACGCGAGCAGAGCAGCGGCAGCGACGCGCGTCGTTCGGATCGTACGCTGCGAGCGCACGCGGGCGTTGTCGACCGTGCGCATGATCATCAGGCGCTGTCGCGTCCAGAATGTCGCCGGCTTTTCGGCCGGGCAGGCCGCCATGTCGCGCAGTTTCTGCGCCAGCCGGCGATAGCGATCCTGACATGCATTGCAACCGTTGACGTGCTCGATGATCGGCGACGCTTCGGACGGCTGCATGTAGTACGTCTCGAGCAAATCTGCTTCGCTAAAGTGTTTCATTGGAGTTTTTCCTCTCTCGCCGTGACCCATTCGGCGAGCTCTTGTCGAATCTTGTGAATCGCCCGGAAAAGATGCGCACGCACGGTTCCCGATCGTAATCCCAGAAGCTCGGCGATTTCTTCGAGCGAACGATCTTCGTAATGGCGCAATCGGAAGATGACCTTCTGCTGCGTCGAGAGTTTGCGCTCGGCGCGCTCGATCGCAGTCCGCAGTTGGCGCGCCATGATCTCGCGCTCAGGATCGGGACGCTCGTCGACCGGCTCGACCCAGCCTTCCGGTTCGCCATCCGCATTGGCTGTGAACAGGCTGACGAAGCGGCGGCGGCGAAGGCTGTCGCGCGAGCGATTGATCGCGATGCGCGTCAACCAGGTCTCGAATTCCGATCGCCCCTGGAACTTTGCGAGGTGTGTGTAAGCCTGGATGAATGTGTCCTGCGTAATCGTGTCGGCTTCGACATCGTTGCGGACGATCGCGAAGGCGACGCGGTAGATTTTCCGCTGAAATCGATCGACCAGAAGGCCGAACGCGCCGCCGTCACCGCCCAGAGTTCGGGCAATGAGTTCGGCATCGGTCGGCACCGTGGCATTGATCTGCGTCACAGGAAATCTGGCGACACTTCCCACAGGTCTTGGACGGGGGAAGTGCTTGAGTGTTTACATGATAGCCGGGGTGTCGGGTGCCGGGTGCCGCGTGCCGAGGCTTGCCAGATAGACGCCTGAGACGATCATGATGCCCGAGACGATGGCAGTCGGATGGATCGATTCCCTCAGAAGAATTGCCGCCAGAATCATCGTCAAAACCGGCTGCACGTAGGTGTAGGTCGCCACGAGTGAACTGTCGGTGTGCGCCAGCGCCCATGCGTTCAACAAATACGCTGCCACGGTGGGACCGGCGATCACGATCACGAGCGCGAGCCAGGCACGCCCGGGAATCGCCGCCCACGGTTCCTTCCACATCGACCACGCCGAAAGCGGAAGCATGAGAATCGCGCCGATCGCGAACATTCGAACGATCACGCGGCGCGGTGTCAGCCTCGCCATGTCGCGTTTGGAAAGCACCAGATAGAGCGCGTACGAAAACGCGTTGCCGATCAGGAGCAGATCGCCGGCGAATGATTTTTCGGCGCCGTGGAAGCCCTCGCGGCCGACGACCGCCAGCGCCCCTGACATCGCGACTGCGATTCCGCTGATTTTCAGAAGCGACGGCCGTTCGCGGCCCACGACAATGGCGGCAGCAAGCGTGAAGACAGGAATCAATGTCATCAGGATGGCCGACACGTGCGCGCTGGTGAGCGCGAGTCCGCTCAGAAAAAGATATTGATTGATCACGACGCCCAGGACCGCGTAGCCGATCACGCGCCAGTGATCGGATCTCGACAGCGGCGGCAGATCGCGCTGTCGAAACAACAGATTGAGAATCAGAGCCGATCCGAGAACGCGCAGATACGCGAAGGTCATCGGCGAGAACGCGTGGAGGCCGAGTTTCGAGATGATGTAGTTGAGAGAGAACAGCAACGCGACTGTGGCCAGCGCCGCGTGGACTTCAAGAAGGTGCCGGGTGCCGCGTGCCGCGTGCCGACCGATATCGCGTTCAGCCACGCGGCACCCAGCACGCGGCACCCGGCACCTTAGTCTTCGATCCAGACATCGTTGTAGCGCACCGGTGGCGGAACGAGCGACGTTCGCAATCCGCGAACTTCCGGCTTGTGGATGACGAACAGTCGCTCGTGAAAGAGCGGCGCCAGCGGCGCTTCGCGCACGACCAACTGGTTCAACGCTCGATAAATCTCGCGGCGGCGCTCGATGTCCGCCGCGCGACGCCCATCGATGATCTGCTTGTCGATGTCCGGCGAGTGGAAAAACGTACCGCGCACCGCTTTCGAGTCGCGATGAAAAAAGACATAGAAGAAGTTGTCGGAGTCGGGGAAGTCGGCGTACCAGTTTCCGCAGAACACCATTCCGTGTCCGGGCTGCTGCAGCGGCTTTCGCGCGTCGATTGCCGAGTGGCGCGTCACGTTCACCTGCACGCCGATCGCGGCCAGATCCTCGATCACAAGCGGCAACAGTCCCGAGTTATTGAATTCGTCGGTGTCCCACGTTCGATACTCGACCTGAAAGCCTGACGGATAGCCGCCGTCGCGTATCAGCGCACGCGCGCGGTCGACGTTGTGCTCGACTCCGCGCAGGCTGGGTTCGTAGCCGAGGAGGCCGGGCGGGAGGAGGGAGTGGGCGACGACGCCCAATCCGCCGAAGATTCTTTCGTTGATCCGTTCGCGATCGATCGCGTGATTGATCGCGCGCCGAACATCGACGCTGCTGAATGGCGCGGCTGAACAGTCGTATCCGAAGTACGACGTGTGGAGCTGAGTCGTGTTGAGCATGAACGGCGCGTAGCGGCGGTCGCGTTGCCATGCGCTCGCGATCTTCGGCGGAATACCGTGCGCGATGTCGAGCTCTCCGCGCGCGAAGGCGTCCGCGACGTCGCGGCCGCTTCGCAGATCGAGACGAAACGTCAGGTCGTTGACGTGCGGCTGACCCGGAATGTAGTAGTCGCGGTTTCGCGACAATCGAATCCGCTGCCCTTCCAGAGCTTCTTCGACTCGAAACGGCCCGGCGCCCGCCGGACGTGTTCGGAAACGGTCGCGATCGCGAGCCTCTTCGGCCGGCACGATCGATGTCTCGTTCATCGACAGCAGCGAGATGAAAAACGCGAGCGGCTCGTCGAGGTTGATATCGATCGTGTGCGGGTCGCGAATCGAGACGCCGGAAAGCTGCTTCGTTTTTCCCGACAGGACTTGTTCCGCTCCGCGCACGTTGCGGAGAATCCAACTGCTCGGCGATTGCAGCTCGGGCGACAACAGTCGCACGAAACTGTCGTGGACGTCGCGCGCTTCGAAGAGCCTTCCGTTGTGAAAGCGGACCCCGCGGCGCAGGCGCAGGCGATAGCAATGGCCTTGTTCGAGAACCTCCCAGCGTTCCGCGAGGCCCGGCATGACCTCCGCGCCTTCGCCATACGTCACCAGCGTCGAGTGAATCGCGCGCGACATGTATCCGAGCGCTGCGGCCGTGACGAAGACCGGATCGAGATTCAACTGCTGCCACAGAATCGTGGCAGTGGTGATCGATCCGCCCTCGGTCGGATGCGGCAGGGCGAAGCGCGCCAGCTCCTGATTGAGCAGCGCCGACTCGTATCGGCGATGCTGACGTTGGTCTCGCGGGTGGCCTCTTGAATCGTCCGCATGGCCTGAACGATCGCCGTGCTTTCGGTGCCCAGCACCGCGATGGATTCGTGGACGCGCTGGACGAGGCCGATGATGTTCTGCATCGCGCGGCCGATCGCACGGCTTCCGCTTTCCTGTTCCGAGGTTGCGCGTTTCAGATGCAGCGTCGTGTCGCGAACTGTGGCCGCCTGTTCGCCGACTTTCCGCGATGTCGTCGACTGCTGCTGCGTCGCGGCAGCCGTCTGCTGGACCATTTTTGTGACTTGCTCGATGGCGGCAGTGGCAGCAGCGCTTCCCCGTGCCTGCTCCTCGGTGGCGCGCGCGATCTCGGTCATCGAGCTCGTCGATCGCGCCGTCAGATCGAGAATCTTCTGCAGGACCTGCTCGGCGCGGGCCGTCACTCGGACGCCTTCTGAAACGCGCTGCGCGCTCTGGCTCATCTGCTCCGTTGCGCGCTCGATGGAGCGCTGCACGTTGTCGATCAGCGTTCGGATCTCGTCGGTCGACACGGACGTGCGCTCGCTGAGATCGCGAATCTCATCGGCGACGACGCCGAATGCTTTTCCCTTCTCGCCTGCCTGAGCGGCGATGATGGCGGCATTCAGCGCCAGAAGATTGGTCTGACCGGCGATCTCGTCGATCACGCGGACAATCTCGCCGATTTCTTCGGAGCGTTGCGCCAGCTCGTTGAGCGCGCTCTTCGCTTCGGTCATGGCGGTCTCGATGCGGCCCATTCCTTCGACCGTTCCGCTGACCGCCTGCCGCCCTTCGCTGGCCGCTTCTTTGACCGATTTGGCGAGCTCCGACGTTTGCTTCGCCGACTTCCCGATCTCCTCGGTCGTCGCGTTCATCTCGATCATCGAGCTGGCGGTCTCGATCGCAAACGAAGAGAAGCTCTCGGTGTTCGTCGCGACCTCGTTGATCGAGACAATCATTTCTTCGATCGCGGACGCTGTCTCATCGACGAACGCCGCGAGCGTGTCGGCGATGCGGCTGACCTCTTCGATGCTGGCCGACATTTCCAGAATCGACGCCGAGGTCTCCTCGGCATTCGCGGAGAGGTCTTCCATGTTCGTGCGCACATTCGCGATCGAACGGTCGATTTGCGTGACCGAAGTCGATGTTGTTTCGGTCGAGACGAGCTGCTCCGATGCGCTGCGGGCGAGCACGCGCGAACGACCGCTGATCTGCTGACTGGCGGTCACGACGTCGGCTGCCAGTTGCCCGAATCGGCGAATCGTTCTTTCGAGGTTCGACACCAACGCGCGGAGCGATGCCGCCATCCGCTCCGATCGCGTCGCGTCCTGTATTTCGCGGGCCGAAAGCGCGAGATCGCCCGTCGCGATCCGATCGAGGAAGTTGATCGCTTTCGAGAAACCGCACGCGCCTGCGGCGGCTGCCAGCACTTTCCAGTAGATCGACCAGGTGACTTCAGGAAGGAGCGCGACAATGCCGGCGAAGATGGCAAAGCAGAGGACGATGATCACCCACATCTGCTGGGTGCGCGACCACTTACGCTTCGGCATTCTCGCTGAGTCACGATGCTACCATGCGACGAAGTGACCGAAGCGTTCGCCGCGCGTCGCGCCCTCATCGACGACTACCTTCGCAAGCTCGCCGAGCGCACAGGAGCGCCGGGGCCGCTGATCGAACCGCTCAAGCGATCGATCACCTCATCGGGCAAACGCGTTCGAGGAATTCTGACCCTTGCGGCTGGCGAAGCCGCAGGTTGCAAGCCCGAAAAGCTCATCGATGCCGCCGCGGCGATGGAAATCATTCACACGTGTTCTCTCATCCTCGATGACCTGCCGTCGATGGACGACGCGGCGCTTCGGCGCGGCGCTCCGACGCTGCATCGCGAGTTCGGCGAAGACCTCGCGATCCTCGCAGCGGTGTCGCTGCTCAACCACGCGTACGGCCTGATCGCGAAGAATCACGCCGCGCTCAACCCTCGACAATGGCCGCTGCAGCAAGTGATCAAACGCGTCGTCGATGCTGTTGGATGGGACGGAACGATCGCGGGACAAGCGGTCGATCTCCACAGCGAAGGATCGAAGCTCGACTTCGACACGCTCGAGTTCATCCACTCGAGAAAAACCGGGGCGCTGTTCGTTGCCGCCGGCGCAGTCGGTGCGATGCTCGGCAACATCAGCGCCGCCGCCCTCTCCCGCATCGAAGTCTTCGCCAAGAACCTCGGCCTCGCATTTCAGATCACCGACGACATCCTCGATGTCACCGGCGATCCCGAGCAGCTCGGGAAAGATGTGGGCAAGGATGAGCAGCGCCTGACTTTCGTGAAGCTCGCCGGCGTCGATGGAGCGCGGAAATTGAGCGAAGAGCTCGTCGATACTTCGTTGTCCTCGATCGCGAATCTCGGCGCGGCAGCGGCGCCGCTTCGCGATTTGGCGGAGATGGTTCGCGGGCGGGCGAAATGACACCGACTTCAACCACGACCGATACCTGGCCGAGGATTTTCGTCGCTGACGAACCTCTCGAAGGACTTGACCATCTCGTCATCACGAACTACGTCGTCGTCGAATCAACTGCGGTTAGGATCTGGATTGATGAGGAGATCCACGGCCGGCCATTGCAGGAATGCTGGCGTTCGTCATCCTGAGCGGAGCGAAGGATCTCAAACTGCGCAATTTGAGATCCTTCGCCGTCTTCGCGGCTCAGGATGACGTGGAGGCGCGACAGCTTCAGCATCGTTGAAGCATGGAATGTCCCGAACGACGCCGTGTTATTCTCTCGCGCCGCGTTTCCTGCCTGCCCGATGCCCAGGTAGCTCAGTTGGTAGAGCAGAGGACTGAAAATCCTCGTGTCGGCGGTTCAATTCCGTCCCTGGGCACCACCACCCGCCCACCCGGTTAGGATGTTGGGACGTTAGGATGTGGTGCGATTCCCAACATCCCAACATTCCAACATCGCAACCGGGCGGGCGGGTGGCGAACGGGCACGCTTCGCGCTAGACTCCCCGTCGCCGCCCACCATGGTGGCGGCTTGTCAGCCTAATCCTCGGCGCCGAGGAGCGGGGGAACCGAGTTAGCGACGGCTTGCCACCGTCCGGGGTGAATCCGGCCAGAAGCCGGTAGGGTTTCCAACCCGAATCCGACAGCTAACCTCGCAGGCAGCCGGAAGGCAGGCCCACGAACGCCGCGAAGAAATTCGCGGCGTTTGTCATTTGGCCCCCATCCAAAATCCAAGGATCGGAACGGCTTTCAACAGGAAGTTGAACTGCGCACCGCAACCGCTATACGATTCGGTAACGTAAAAGACTCATTTTGTTGACGATCGCCGGGAACTGTCGCTCGGCGACTGATCTGCACAGACAGTCATACAGTCAGGCAAAACACAGGCAAAAACGAAGAGAGAAAGGAGCCGCTATGAAAGGGTGCCCCACCCCCAGGTTCTTGACGGTCATTGTGGCCGCCATGTGCATCGCGTTGCTCGCCGGCACCGCCCTCGCGCAATACCAGACCGGCAACATCTACGGCAAAGTCCAGGGCAAAGATGGCTCGGTCCTCCCCGGCGTCACCGTCACACTCACAGGTGTCGGCGCGCCGCAGACGAGCGTCACCGATGGCTCGGGCCTTTTCCGTTTCCTCAATCTTTCGCCCGGCACTTACAGCATCAAGGCGGAGCTCGCGGGATATGGAACCGCGACGCGCGTCGGCGTCCGGCTGCAAGTGGCGCAGAACGCTGACCTCACGATGGTCTTGAATCCTGCTGTCGCGGAATCGATCACCGTCACTGCCGAAGCGCCGCTGCTTGATGCGCGCAAAACAGGAACGGGCACGAACGTGCCTCGCGTCGAGCTCGAAAAGATTCCGAGCTCGCGAGATCCGTGGACTGTGTTGCAGTCCGTTCCGTCGGTCATGGTCGATCGCATCAACGTCGGCGGAACACAGAGCGGTCAGCAGTCGAATTACATCGCGAAAGGCGCGCTCGGTCGCGACAACTCGTGGAACATGGACGGCGTGAACATCACCGACATGGGCGCCACCGGTTCATCGCCGACGTATTACGACTTCGAAACGTTCGAAGAGTTTCAAATCACCACCGGTGGCTCGGATCCGCGCATTCAGACTCCGGGCGTCCAACTCAACCTCGTCACGAAGCGCGGCACGAACGACTTCAAAGGTAACGGCAGATATCTGTACACGCCGGGCAGTCTGTCGGCCACGGCGTCCGTTCCTAACGAGGCGTCGAATTATCTTTTCCGGACGAACCGCGTCAATCACCTTCGCGAATACGGTGGCGACATCGGTGGTCCGATCTGGAGAGATCGCATCTGGTTCTGGCTGGCACGCGGCGATCAGAAGATCTCAACGTGGCAATCGATCGCACCCGGACAGACGATCGTTCCGGACGACACGATCCTGCGCAACAAGAACCTGAAGCTCAACGGACAGATCCTGTCGAGCAACAGCACGACGGCGTTCTACACGTTCGGCGACAAGTTCCGCAACGCGCGCGATCTCTCTCCGACTCGGCCCTTTGAGACCGCATACAAACAGACCGGCCCGACGAAGGTCTACAAACTCCAGTCTGTATCTGACTGGTATGTGGTCAAAGGTCGATGGTGGCTTCGGCCTGTTCGCTAACGGAGGAGCGGGTGAAAGTGCGCCGTCGCGTTGGCGTGACGCAGCCGGCGTCAATCACGACAACTACTTCACGTAT
>QHVX01000276.1 GCA_003222375.1 Acidobacteriota bacterium | reverse complement strand
ACTCAACGCGGCCGCCCAGAGCGTCACCATCGTTTCCAAAGTGACGCGCGATGACGGCCCGCCGTCGACGACGACCAGTTACATCTCCGAGGATCACGCGCGGTGGTCCGGCGGCGAGGGCGAAGTCATCATCGATGCGAAAACCGGTCAGATGATCACGCTCGACAACAAGAAAAAGACCTACTACATCACGACGCGCAAAGACGTCGACGACCTCGCGGCGAAGATGAAGGAGCACATGAACAGCCCCGAGATGAAGCGGGCGCAGGAAGCGATGAAGAACCTTCCGCCCGATCAGCGCAAACAGATGGAAGCAGCGATGGGCTCGATGTTCACCTTTGACGTCCAGAAGCTGGGAAACTCCCGCAAGATCGCCGGTTACAACTGCGACGAGTGGTCGGTGACCATGGGCCAGATGTCGAAGACCGTAGAGTGCGTCTCCACGGAGGTCAAGTTCCCGCCACTGGCGTGGAACGTGTACAAGAGTTTCACGGATTCGATGAAGAGTTTGACGACCGCCATGGGCCCGATGGCGGCGAACATGGAAAAAATGCAGGAGCAGTTCAAGAAAATGAAAGGCTTCCCGCTCGCAAGCAAGACGACCGTGAACGTCATGGGCCGAAAGTCAGTCACGTCGAGCGAGGTGACCGAGATCAAACACTCTCCCATCCCGGCCTCGGCCTGGGACGTGCCGGCCGGTTACACGAAGATCGACAATCCGATGACGAAGGCGTTTTCGCGCGGCAGGTAAAGATCAAGCTATCGGCGATTCGCGGAGCTGATGGCATCGGCAACGTCGCGCGCGATCTCCCTTGGCAGCGTTGCCGCATTTCGCAATTCGCCCTGATACCTGCGCGCCCATATGAGTTGATCGTTCGACGCACGAATCAAACGAACCGAGACTTGTATGCGCTCGCCGGTTCGGCTCACAGATCCTTCGACGATCGCGTCGGCGTTCAGCGCTGCCGGTAGCACACGCAGTCCTTTGACGTGCGCGAGATTCGCTGCCAGCGAGTCGGTCACCGCACTCACGAAATGGTTTTGCGACGAATCTCCGGTCAGATTTTCGAAGGGCAGGACTTTGATCGAACGTGGAGTGACGCCTGCGCGTTGAACGATCACTGCAACCGCCAGGATCAAGGCAAGCGAAAACCCAGCGGCGATCCATCGAAGATGCTTCGACCGCGGTGGCTCGGCCGCCGGATGGGCTTCCGACGACAGAACCGGCGCGATGAAACGATAACCTCGCCGCGGCAATGTCTCGATGAATCGAGGCTTCCGCGCCGAGTCGCGAAGCACGTCCCTCAGTTTCCTCACTGCCGTGCTGAGCCCGACGTCAACGTCGACGGCGGACTCCTCAGGCCACAATTTCTGCCGAAGTTCCTCGGCTGTCACAACCTCGCCGGGCCTCTCCAGCAGCAGCAGAAGAATCTGTAGCGGCTGACCGCCGAGCCTCACCTTCATCCCGTGCTTCCGCAACTCGCGCGCGCCGACGTCGAGCTCGAATGCGCCAAAGCGAAGGATGGAGTAACTCACACAAAGCTCAGCATGTTAGACGATCAGGTGAAAACCACACACAAATCACTGCGCGGCGATGTCCGAGGGCCGGTCGGCAGCCTATTTTCGAATGCGAAGAAATCGAAAAGGAGCAACGCGATGACGACCCGTTTGATGACCGCGCTCGGGCTTACCGCCTGCCTGGCCGCCTCTGTAAGGGGACAGACTTACGATCCGGCCGCCGAGCAATTTGCGTTCTTCGCCAATGCGGGAGCCGGGCCGTGCGGCGGAGGCGCGAGCGACGAAAGTACACCGCCCTGCTACCTCTTCGCGGTGGCCGATGCCAACGGCTCGCATCAGATCTTTTTCGCAAGTCCCGGAGAGCGACCGAGGTGGTCGGCGGACGGCCGATCGATCGTCGGCAGCCTTAACGGGGAAATCTTCGTCGTCAGTCTTCCTGGCGGAACCCCAATCAATCTGACGAACAATCCGGCGAACGATCGCACGCCTGCATGGTCGCCTGATGGCGCGAAGATCGCGTTTTCGAGCGACCGTGCCGGAACGTCCGATCTTTACCTGATGAATCCCGACGGATCAGGCGTTGCGCGGATCGTCACGGCCACCGGCGCGGCGTGGGCGCCGGCCTGGGCGCCCGACAGCAGGCGGATCGCGTTCAACTGCGCGGATTCGCCTACATCGCCCAGCGATATTTGCGCGATCAATGTCGATGGCACGAACTTCGTGCGTCTGACGACGGATCCCGCGGACGATACCGACGCGTCGTGGTCGCGGGACGGCGCTTCGATCGTATTCATAAGCACCCGCTTCGGCAGCTCGGAAATTTTGAAGATGAACGCTGCCGATGGCAGCGGCGTGACGCGGCTGAGTCCCGGGACGGAGGCGCATTCCCCCGATTGGTCGTTGGACGGCAGGCGCATCGCATTCGACTCGGTCGACCCGGATGGCGGCTACGGATTTTGGCTGCCGCGGATTGTGGTCGTGATCAACGCCGACGGATCGGGACTCACATGGGCCGCTCAGGGTCACAGCCCTGCATGGCGGCCGCTATCGGGCATCGGCGTGAACAATCGACCGGCGGCCGCATTCACATACACGTGTTCGGATCTCACCTGCACATTCAATGGATCTGTCTCCGCGGACTCCGACGGAACGATCGCGGCTTACGATTGGCGGCTGGACGGCACGACGAGATCCAGTCCCATTACGAGCAAGACGTTTGTTGGCGGGAGGGCGTACAGAGTCAGCCTGGTGGTCATGGACAATCTTGGAGCGCTCGGAGAGGCGACCCAGACCGTCGACCTCGATCGGCCGCCGGTGGCCTCATTTACGCACGCCTGCTCCGGACTCACATGTACCTTCGACGGATCTGCGTCGTACGATCCCGATGGATCGGCTTTGTCTTACTGGTGGTCGTTCGGAGACGGCGCGACTGCCCCAGGGCAAATGATCACCAGTCACACGTATGCCTCCGGGGGAACGTACCTCATCACGTTTAGAGTTCTCGACTCCAGCAATTACCCCGGCAAGTTGAGCTCTCGCGACGAGACAATCACCGTCGGCAACATGCCGCCGGTCGCATCATTCACATCATCCTGCAACGGCCTCAAATGCACGTTCGACGGATCTGCGTCTGCGGATGCCGACGGCACGATCGCGAGCTACACGTGGAATTTCGGTGACGGCGCGACCGGTACCGGTCCGACTGCGATGCACACGTACGCCGCTGCCGCCAATTACACGATCGCACTGACGGTCACCGACAACGGCGCCGCCACTGGCACTCAGAGCAAAACGGTGGGCGTCACCAATACGCTGCCGGTGGCCTCATTCACATTCACATGCAACCTCCACACATGTACGTTCGACGGCTCTGGTTCTTCAGATGTCGACGGCACCGTCGCCGCCTACGCTTGGAACTTCGACGATGGCGCGGCGGCGTCAGGACAGATGGCGACGCACACGTATGCGTCGCCCGGTAATTTCAGCGTCACGCTGACTGTGACCGATAACGCTGGCGGGACAGGGGCGCAGAGCAAGACGGTCGCGATCACCAATGCGCCGCCGACAGCCTCATTCAACTTTGCGTGCGCTGGTCTCACCTGCAATTTCGACGGCTCGGCTTCTGCGGATGCCG
>QHVX01000271.1 GCA_003222375.1 Acidobacteriota bacterium | reverse complement strand
CGGCCTTCAGCTCCGGAGGCTGACGCTCTATCCATCTGAGCTATGGGCGCCTGCTCGGTCTTCCCGAAGACAATAGCATGCGTGGGAACATTCCAGATCCAACCTGCGACCACTGCCGACATCGATGGCATCGCGCGCGTGATGCGCGAGTCGCTGCGCAAGCTCGGTCCAGCGGTCTACAACGAGAAGCAAGTCAACAGCTCGATCGCGTACGTTGGTCAACCCGACCACCAACTCATCGATGACGGCACTTACTTCGTCGTCCTGGACGGATCGACGATCGTCGGCTGCGGCGGATGGAGTCGCCGAAAGAAACCGTACAGCGGCAGCGCGCACGCGAGCGATGACGACGCTCTTCTCGATCCGTCTCGCGATGCGGCGCACATCCGCGCGATGTTCGTGCTGCCGCAATTCGCGCGGCGCGGAATCGGCCGACAGATTCTCGAGCTGTGCGAAGCGCGCGCGGCCGCGGAAGGATTCCGGCGCCTACAACTGGTCGCACTCCGCAGCGGCGAAGAAATGTACCGCCGCTGCGGATACGCGCCCGTCGCCGACGATCCGGTCATCCTCGAGGACGGCGTCGTCCTCGAATGCACGCTGATGGAGAAAAAGCTCTAGCGCAATGTCGCGACTGTCTTGTCGAACGACGCCTGCTGCGCCGCGCGGAACGCGATGCAGCGATCGATACCCTCCAGTGCGCGGCGCAGATTGCGAGTCGCCGTCCCTGCCGGATGCGTTGCGAAAAAGTCTTCGATGTCTTTCTTTGCGGCCGCATCGCAGTATCCGCCGAGCGCACCGGCGAGTTGGCCGAGGGCGGTGGGGATATCGCGTTGAAGGTCGGCCCAATGCGCCTTGACGGCCGTCCATGCCATGTCGCGAGCGAACGGATTGAATTCGAGCGCGCCCAGGAATCCAGGAAGATTCTGCGTGCGCACCTTGCCGCTGAACGCGTAATCGATCGCGCGCGCGATCAACTTCGGATCGCGGAACTGCGTGAGCGCGAAAAGGTAGCTGATCTTCAGCGCCGGATTGTCGGTTTTCTCATAGAGCGACATGAGGCGATCGAACAGCGCGGCGTCGCCGAACGTGGCGGCGATATTCAAGGCGCGATTTGCGATCGTCGGATTCACGGATGTCGGATCGTTGAGATAGCGGTCGGCAATCTGGCGCGCGCCCGCGATGACTTTCGGATCGGCGCCGAGGAGCCCGAGGTCGGTGAGGACCGCGGAGCGGGTGAGACGCGCTTCTTCGGTCTCGCCTGCCGGCGCTTCCCAGGTCGGCGATGCGTAGCCCGTCAACAGCGCGCGAACGGCCTGCTGCCATTGCGCGCGATTCTTATCGCTCACGAGCTGGCGATCGAGACCCTCCAGATTGCCCGCGATCGACTCGACCAGCGGCCGTTCCGCCGGCCGCGGCATCGCGCGCAGCAGCGCGAGGTAGTCGGCGATGTCGCGACGCATCAGCGTGACGAGAAGGCTCTCGTTCGCCCGCAGCGTCATCAGCTCTGCGCAATTGGCGCTCGCGCGCCGAGTAATCGGTGACGTAGTAGCCGCGCCCGTCGCGATTGAGAAACAGCGTCGAGGTGCACCCTCGCACGCTCAGCGACTCCTTCGCCGTTTTGGCGACAGTGCACTTGTCGCTTTTGCTGGGACAAATGGGCAGCGTCCACGTTCTGGCCTCGTCCTGCCCGCGCGGCAGCAGCCGGTCCTGCAGCAGTACGACGGTGCGCGTGTCCGAAGAGCACGAGTCCGTGGTGTGCACCAGCGGCGCGCCCGGCTGGTCGACGAACGACTTCATCACAACATCGACCGGCTTCCCCGACGTCGTCGTCATCGTGCCCCAGAAATCTTCAGCCGCCGCGTTGCTCCATGAATATTTCTTCAAGTAGGCGCGGATACCGTCGCGGAAGGCGTCTTCGCCCATCCATTGTTCGATCATCCGCAGAACGGCGGCCGTCTTGCCGTAGGCGATGCCGTCGAAGAGCTGATTGATCTCTTCGCTCGTCTCGGCCTGCGTTCGGATGTTGCGCGTCGCGCGCTGCGAGTCGAGCCCCAGCGAGCCGAGCGTAATACCGACCGTGTCGAGTCTCTCGTTCCACTCCGGTTTCCAGGTCTCGATCGGCTTGGAAGTCATGAACGTCGCGAACCCTTCGTTGAGCCAGATGTCGTCCCACCACTTCATCGTGACGAGGTCCCCAAACCACATGTGCGCGATCTCGTGCGCGACAGTGCCGGCCACTCCTTTGCGCTGCCCGATCGAAGCGGTCTTCGGATCGATCAGCAATGCAGTCTCGCGGAACGTCACCGCGCCGGCGTTCTCCATCGCGCCCGCTTCGAAATCGGGGATGCCGATGAGATCGAGCTTCTGGAACGGATACTTGACGTCGTAGTACTGGTTGTAGAAATGAACAGCCGCTTGCGCCGCTTCGAGAGCGAATTGCCCGTTTTGCTGCCGGCCGGGCGTCGTGCAGACGCGAATCGGCGTGCCGTCGACGCCGCCCTCGATGCATTGAAAATCGCCGATGAGCATCGCGACGAGATAGGTCGACATCTTCTTCGTCGTCGCGAAGCGAATGCGATGCTTGGTATCGCCCTCCGGCGAGTCGGAGAGAATCGGCGCATTCGAGATCGCGGTGTCGGATTTGTCCACGACCAGCGAGATGTCGAAGGTGGCCTTCATCGACGGCTCGTCGAACGACGGGAACGCGCGACGGGCGTCGGTCGGCTCGAATTGCGTGACCGCGTATTTGCGCGTGGGCGTCTGGCTGAGGTAGAGCCCGCGCAGCTTCTTGTTGATCGGAGCGTCGAATGCGATGTGGATCGACGCCGGGCCGGCCGCGATTGGCTGGGGCACGGTCAGCGTGATCATTTCGTTTGCGGAGTTCTCGAAGCCGATCGCATTCATCGTGATCGATGAAACCGGCTCCTTGACGTCGACATCGATGGTCTCCTCGCCATGGAACGTCTCTCCAGCGAGATCGGGCGTGATCGTGATCGCGTAGTGGTTTGGCGTCACAGCCGTGGGGAGACGCGCAGCGAACGACGAAATTGATGCAAATAGTAGTGATGATAATAAAATATGTTTTTTCATCTTCAGTGGGGTCAGGTCTTTGATTCTCGCTTCACTCTACGCATTGTAGATCTCCGAAGAATCATAGACTTACACACGGCCTCTCATTAGCCTCGGCGTCTCCTCTGTCAGGTTTTTGTTTTCTACATTAAGTAGAGTGAAGCGAGAATCAAAGACCTGACCCCATCAGTCCGAGGCGCGGAATAATACGATCAGAACGCCGATGCCCACAATGATCAGGATGATGGCGAGGAGAAGATTCATCTTCCCTCCGCTCGCCTGTTGCTGCGCGGGCGGATTGGTTGTCGTCGTGGTTGTAGTCGTCGTTGTCGTCGCCGGTTGTGGCTGAGGCTCAGGTTGCGGAGTGACTGTCGGAGTCGGCTGCGGCGGGGGCGTCGGCGTGATTGTCGGCGTGGGTCTCGGAACGGGTGCGGGAACGGGCGCCGGAACGGGCGCGGGTGGTGGCGCGGGTGGCGGTGTGGGCGCAGGCGCGGGGGCGGGCGGCGGGGCGGGTTGGGGCGCCGGTTTGGGAACCGACGCAGGTGTCGGAGGCGGCACCGGCTTCGGGGTGGGTTTTGGTACCGGCAGAGGCGCGGGCTGCGATCGACGCGGCTGCGGCGCCGTTGTCGTTGCGCGCGCCATTTTGGTTGCCGGTTTCCGGTGGACGGTTTTTTTCGCGGCGGTCACATGCTTCGTCTTTGGTTTTGTCGTGGCAACGCGCGGCGTCGGTGTCGGCTTCGGTTTCGGCTGCGGTTGCACCACCCGCGGCGGCGCCTCCGTGATGCGCGTCGGAGTGCGGACGCCGAGGCGTGTTAGGCGGCGCGAGGCTTCGGCGGTGAGAAATTGGCGCGTCTCACGCGACGGATAGACAGTCACGCCCCCGACGTTGAGCGTCTGATCGCTGATGTACTTCTGATATTCGGGATAGCGCCGCATCATGCTGACGAAGTCGGTGCTCGAATCGAAGAACGCTCCCGCCGGCACCGTGAACGCGTAGTCCCACAGGCGCTCGAGATCGCTGTAGACGCTGATGACGTCGTTGGCGGCGTCGCGCTCACCGCCCGTGGGATAGGAAGCGACTGCCGAACGCGCGTCCGCGAGTGCGGCCTTGAAGCCGTCGCGATCGTTTTGCTCCGCCGCGACCTGCACCGCGCGCAGCCGCGTCTTGAGATCGAGTGACGGCGGCGCAGACGCTCGCCTCACCTCGGCCGGCGGCTGCGCCTGGGCGATCACGCGTGGCGGCGCGGTGACGAGACCTTCGATGCACTCGGGCGGGATGGGAGCTTGCGCTTTGTCGAGAACCTTGACGGTCGGATTCAGTTGAGCGGACGCGCTGACTGCGCTGGCAACGACGAGGGCGAACCACGTGGCCGGGCGTCGCACTGCCATCATTCTACAGGCATCACGGAGTCGTCTGTTCGATCTTCACGCGATAGCGCGACACGTCGTCGGTCATCTGAATGTACGGAAGCGCGCACGCCAGTTCTTTCTTCGCTTCGGAATAGCTCCCCGTTTCGTAAAGCGCGACCGCTTTGTAGAAGCGGAGATCCTCCTCCCCTCTCAGAAATGTTCCGATCTTCTGCAGCGCGCGAAGCGCGTTGCGATAGTCGCCCGTCCGATAGAGACCAGTAGCGACGGCTGCGACCGCGTCGCGCGACACGTCGGGAGCATTCAATAACCGCAGATAGGTGGTGTTTGCTTCGTCGACCTGACCGGAGCTCGCGAGCGCTTCCGCTCTTCGCAACACAGTGAATGGATTCGACTCGAACTGTCGTTGCGCCGCCAGGCGGTCGGCAGCGATCCGCTCCTGCGTCTCGCGCTCCAGCGCAGCACGTTCGGACGCGATCCGCTCCTCGATCGTCTTCTGCATCGCGGCGCGCTCGGCGGCGATCTTCTCCTGCATTTCGCGCTCAGCCGCTGCACGCGCTTCCGCAATGACGCGATCCGCTTCTTTGCGGATCGCTTCCCGCTCGGCGGCGATCTTCTCGTCGGCCGCCTTCTGGATCGCGGCGCGTTCGGTAGCGATGCGTTGCTCTGCCTCCTGCTCCGCGGTGGTGCGCGCGGCGGCCACGCGCTGATCGGCTTCCCGCTGCGCAGCGGCGATCGCCGCAGGTGCAGCCGGCTGTGGAGCAGGCGTAGGAGCCGTCACCGCCGTCGCCACACTCGTTGGAACCGGCGTACCAGGCGCGACGCGTTTCGCTACCGCCTGGAAGTCCGCAATGTCCGCAAGTGCCAGCTTCGAAAAAGTCGGCGCGATCGCTTCCGCGGCGTTGAGCCGCCGAATCTGTTCGGCCGCGTCGGCATCCTTTCCCATCTTCGAATACGACAACGCCAGATAGATGATCGCCGTCTCGAATTTGTCGAGTGATGGGAGCTGGCCGGTGGTGACATACGCATGCACTTTCGCCGGCGACAGGAACGCGTCGGCGGCCGCCGAGAGATCCTTGACGGCGTCGGCGTAATGGCCCGAGCGATAACTATCCCGTCCGCGCTGCAGCAGATCGTCTTCCTGCTCGGCTATCGCGCGTGCCGCAGCCACGCGCTGGTCAGCTTCGCGCTGCGCAGCGGCAATCGCCGCAGGTGCAGCCGGCTGTGCCAGCTTCGAAAAAGTCGGCGCGATCGCTTCCGCGGCGTTGAGCCGCCGAATCTGTTCGGCCGCGTCGGCATCCTTCCCCATCTTCGAATACGACAACGCCAGATAGATGATCGCCGTCTCGAATTTGTCGAGTGATGGGAGCTGGCCGGTGGTGACATACGCATGCACTTTCGCCGGCGACAGGAACGCGTCGGCGGCCGCCGAGAGATCCTTGACGGCATCGGCGTAATGGCCCGAGCGATAACTATCCCGTCCGCGCTGCAACAGATCGTCAGGAGCAGGCGACTGCGCGGTCAGAAAAACGAGCGACAGAATCGCGAGCGGAACCGCCAATCGCCTTCGCATAGCGCAAGTTTGGCGCCTAATGAGATTTCCGGCAAGAGAGCGGGCACAAGTTCAGCACGGAAGTACCGCGACGCGATGAATAAAGTTACGCAGACGGCAACACAACCGGTGCAGCTCGGCTGGACGCGAGGCGATCCGCTCGACGCGCTCCTCACTCGCGAATGGCTCGTCACCAACGCCCTCGGCGGCTACGCGTCGGGAACGGTCGGCGGCGCCTGCACGCGCCGCTTCCACGGACATCTGATTGCCGCGCTCCCCGCTCCGCTCGCGCGCACGATGATGCTTAACCATCTCGAGGAGGTCATCGAAGCCGACGCAGTCTGTTATCGGCTCAGCGGCGACGAGCACGGCGGCGGAAAAGAGATTGCCTATCCGGAACCGGGATTCCTCGAGGAGTTCTCGCTGGAGTGATGCCGCATCTCCAGAACACGACCTACATCGTCTACCGACTGCTGGAGGGCCCGCCCGGACTCAAGTTGAAAGTCCGCCCTTCGCTGCACTTTCGTCCGCACGAAGGTCTGTTGACGGACCGCTCCGACTCGTGGGGCGTGCGCGAGGTGCAGACGAGCGAGCTGGAGATCTACGACAAACGCACTTTCCCCGCCCTCCGCCTCCTGCTCCTCGGCAAAAATACGCGGCTTCGAAACGACATCCGAGTCTTCGAACACGTCTTGTATCGAATCGAAAAGAGCCGCGGATACGAATATGAAGGACCGCTGTGGAGTCCCGGAGTCATCGAGACCGAGCTGCATATCGACGAGGACGCCGGCATCGTGGCCTCAGTCGAGCGGTGGGAAATCATCAAGGCGCTCACCTTTGCGAATGCCAATGAAGCAGAGATCGAACGACGTCAGCGACTCTTGTCGATCGCCAGCGTCAATCCGGAGAAGATCTTTCCCGCGCAGCTTGCGCTGGCCGCCGATCAGTTCCTGATCCATCCGCACACCCGCGTAGCCGACGAGGCCCGCGTGCGCGCCGCGGGCGACGAACCGCGCACGGTCATCGCGGGCTATCACTGGTTCACGGATTGGGGCCGCGACACGATGATCAGCCTGGAAGGGTTGACGCTGGTGACCGGCCGTTATCGCGAAGCGGGCAACATCCTCAGGACCTTTGCCTCCTACATCAAAGACGGACTGATCCCGAATCTTTTTCCGGAAGGTGAGCACGCCGGGCTGTATCACACGGCCGACGCTACGCTGTGGTTCTTCCACGCGGTTTGGCGCTACTTCAACGCGACGAACGATCACGAAACGATGCGGACGCTGATCCCCAAGCTGGTCGACATCATCGATCACCATATCCGCGGCACGCTGTTCAACATTCATGTCGATCCGAACGACGGCCTGCTGTCGCAAGGTGCGGACGGGTATCAGCTCACGTGGATGGACGCGAAGGTCGAGGAGTGGGTGGTGACGCCGCGGCGCGGAAAAGCGGTCGAGATCAATGCGCTGTACTACAACGCTCTGCGAATTCTCGAGCAGTTGCTGGTCATTCATGACGATGTCGCGACGGCGCGACGCATGGACGCGTACGCAAATCGCGCCCGAGAGTCGTTCAACAAACGCTTCTGGTATGAACAAGGTCAGCATCTTTACGATGTCGTCGACCCGGACGATCCCGCGTTTCGGCCTAACCAGATCTTCTCCTTCTCTCTCGATTTCCCGGTCCTCGACGAATCGCGATGGAAGCGCGTGGTCGAAGCGGTGCGCGAGAAGCTGCTCACGCCGTTCGGGCTGCGATCGCTGTCGCAGGATCATCCGGACTACAAGCCGGCCTACGACGGCGATCTACGCGCCCGCGACGCCGCATATCACCAGGGGACGGTGTGGGCATGGCTGATCGGACCGTTTATCGACGTGTGGTTGAAAGTGCATCCAGGCGACTTGAGCGGCGCCCTCCACTTCCTCGACGGATTCAAACCTCACCTCGGCGATGCCTGCGTCGGAAGCATCAGCGAAGTCTTCGACGCCGAACCGCCCTACCACCCACGCGGCTGCGCCGCGCAGGCGTGGAGTGTGGCGGAGGTGTTGCGGTGTGTCGCCAAGCTGCGCGCATAACGGGTTGTCAGGTTGTCGGGTTGTCAGGTTGTCGGGTTGTCCAGTAGGATTTGTGGCACTGGTGGCTACGTACTCCGCTCGCGTCCTGCCTGCACCAGCAAACCATGAAGAACTTCGAGGACTTGATTGTGTTCAAGCGTGCCGTCGCTTTAATGGTGGATGTTTACCGCACGACCGAGACTTTTCCGAAAGATGAGCGATACGGGCTAACGGCGCAGATCCGAAAGGCGTCGGTTTCTGTCGTTAGCCATGTCGCCGAAGGTCAGGGGCGGCTTTCGCTGGGAGAGTGGCGACAGTTCTTGAGTCAGGCGCGGGGCTCGCTGTACGAGGTACAAGCGCAGGCGATCGCTGCTCACGAACTCGGGTTTCTTGAGGATCAGCCGTATGGCGAATTACGAGTGTCGATTCGCAGGGTCGCGAGTCCATTGCGCGGTCTGATCGCATATGTCCGCGGACGCGAGCGAAAAAAGACAACCCGACAACCTGACAACCCGACAACCGGCTAACGCAGCAGCTCCAAAACTGCCAGGGTCATCGCCTTCACGCCTCCCCGGATGGTCGGCTCGGGCACAGGCGCGAATTCGCTCGAATGCAGCGACGGCAGACGCGCGCCCGATGCGATCTTTGCCGGATCGACGGCCCCGACGTTCAACATACAGATCGGAATCTGGCGATCGAGGGCGAAGCGGCCGAAGTCTTCGCTGACCATCAGCGGATCGATCTGCACCACGTTATCGGCGCCCATGTCGCGCTTGAGCGCGCGAGCGAGGCGCTCGGTCAGCGCCGGATCGTTGTAGGTCGCGTCTGCCGATTCAGCCTTTTGCATCTCGACGATCGGCGCGCGATCGTCAGGAATCCCGGCCGCGAGCGCGATGCCTTTCGCAATGCGCTCAATTGACGCCAGCACTCGCTTGCGAACCTCGGGTTTGTAGGTCCGCACAGTCAGCAGCAGCTCGACCTGATCGGGAATGACATTGCGTTTCGCGCCGCCGTGAATCGATCCCACCGTCACCACCACCGGATCGAGCGGCGAATTCTCGCGGCTCACAATGGTCTGCAGCGCAAGGACAATCTCCGACGCCACGACGATCGGATCCTTCGTGCTCTGTGGCGACGCGCCATGTCCGCCGAGACCCCGAACCGTGATGTTGACGGAATCAGAATTCGACATGAAGTATCCCGGGCAGTAGCCGATCTTGCCGGCCGGCATCGACGCGTTGTCATGCAACGCGATCGCAAAGTCAGGACGTGGAAATCGCTGGTAGAGCTGATCGCGGACCATCGCCGAAGCACCTTGCACGACCTCTTCGGCCGGTTGTCCGATCAGCATCACCGTGCCGTGCCATCGACTCTTGAGCTGCGCGAGCATGCTCGCGGTGCCCAGAAGCGTCGTCATGTGAATGTCGTGTCCGCACGCATGCATCACGTTCGCGTTCTGACTGGCGTATGCCACTCCAGTCTTCTCGGGCACCGGAAGCGCGTCCATGTCGGTGCGAACGAGGAGCACCGATCCGTCGCCGTTCTTCATCACGGCAACGACGCCGTAGCATGTCGAGCCGGTGTCCTCGTATTTGCCGACGTGATCCGTGACGGTGTAGCCGAGTGCGCGCAACCGCGCCGCGACGGTCGCGGATGTTTTCTCTTCCTGCTTCGACAACTCCGGGGCGATGTGAAACGCCTTGTACGTCTCGACGAGTGCGGGTAACTCGCGATCGATCATCGAGTCGATCGATTGCGCGAACGCCGATGTGGCGACAAAAAACGCGAGAGCGAACGATTTCATGGCCGCCGATTATCGCAGGGGGGATACAATCCGTCGCGTTTCCCCATAAAAGGAGGCGTTATGAAGCGGTTTCCGCTGTTCGTGATCGCGATTCTTGTCACTCTGGGAGCCTTGCCGATGCTGGCGCAGGAGAATTTCACGTTGGGGCCCGTCTCCCGAGTCACTCTCGTTCGCATTAAACCGGGGCGGACGACGGAATTCTGGGCAGATGTGCGCCAGAACCTGAAACCCATCTACGAGGAATACAAGAAACAGGGAATCATCACCAATTATCAAATCTTCACAAAGTCCACCGCCGAGAATGCCGAGGATTGGAACGTGGGGATCGTGCTGACGTACCAGAACTACGCTGCACTCGACACTCTCACCGAGCGCACCGATCCAATCACTTTGAAGTTCTACGGATCGCGGGAAGCACGGACAGCGGCCGGCAACCGGCGTCCGGAGAACGCAACGATCATATCCGTCGATCCACGGCCAATGACACCTGCTGCGCCGCGGCCGTAATCGCGTTATCGCAGGATCAGCCCCGCGATCGCGGCAGCGCCGATGAGAATCGGCTCGGGGATCTTCTTCGTCCACATGACGAGAGCGAATGCCACCGCGCAGATCGCGGCGGTCTTCCAATCGACGATGGCGCGGCGGCCTAACACGATCGCCGCGCCGCCGATCGCGCCGACGGCAGCGGCTGTGACGCCATCGACGAAGTCGGCGATTCCTTTTTTCTTCGCGTAGCGCTCGAAGTAGGGCGCCGGAATGATGACGAAGAGATAGCACGGCAGAAAGACCGCGATCGCCGCGGCGGTCGCGCCCATCGGCCCTGCGACGAGATAGCCGATAAACGCGACCGTGATGACGACCGGCCCGGGCGTGATCATCGCCACCGCGACGGCGTCCACGAACTCACGCTGCGTCAACCATTGATATTGCTCGACAACAGTGCCATAAAGAAACGGCACAATCGCCAGTCCGCTCCCGAACACGAACGCGCCGGCCTCGGTGAAAAACAGAAAGATGCGCCAAACG
>QHVX01000270.1 GCA_003222375.1 Acidobacteriota bacterium | reverse complement strand
CTGCGCCACGAAGCGCGCGTCGAGTGGAAGCACATCGCGATTTACGTCCCGATCGTGCTTCTGGTGGCCATCATCGGCGCATTCGCGCTGTGGTCGTTCTTCGAAAAGCAGTCGCTCCAGATCGAGCCGCCGGCGTTGCCAAAGGTCACCCTCATCACGGCCGATCCGCGCTCGCGCCTGACCGCGTCGTGGGTGCGCCTTCTGACCGACGCCGAAATGCAGCCGACGCTCGTTCCGCTCGAGAAGGTCGAAGTGCTGGAGGGCGTGGTCGTCTTGTGCGATCTCCCGGCGATACCTCCCACACTTGCAAAAGACCTCTCCAGCTTCGTCGCGCACGGCGGAGCAATCGCAGTGTTAGGCCCGCCCCCCGCCACGCCCATCGGCGACGTCAGCATGTCCGCCGACATCGGCATGTCGGACAACGCGATCAAGTTTTCGGAGGCGGTTTCGCCCCTGCTTGCACGTCTGCAGCCCGGGTATGACTTCTGGGTCAAGCCGGCGCAGGTCGCATTTCTCAAAGAGTCGCCGCGTATGGTCGTCGATGCGCGCTGGACGGGCAATGCGCGCGCGGTGATCATGCACATGGAAAAAAGCGGGACGCGCTACGTGTGGTTCGGCCTCGATCCCAACGCGATCGGCGAGGAAGATCGTCAATTGATGCTGCTGCTGCGCACCGCCTTTCGCTGGGTCTCGGGTCAGCCGATCTCGGAGGGCGCGATCGGAAAGACCTTCACGCCGGAGTCGAGGCGCGCGGCGCACGGGGCAGGACTGAGCTTCAGTGCCGATCGCAGTGGGAGGCAGTTCGTTGTCCACATGACGAACCGCGGAAAGGCGACGATTCAGAATCCGACCGTGAAAGTCTGGCTGCCGCCGGGCGTGACCGAGGTCGCGCTGGCCGGCGACATCCTCATGAAGCGCAACGTGACGCTCACCGGCGTTCCTGAAGAGGGCGCGTGCCTGGTATCGCGTCCGCGCCTCGCGCCCGGCGAAGACCGCCTGATGAAATTGAAGATCGTCAAGACGAGGTGATGGTGCCAGGTCTGCTGTTGGCTGTTTTCTTCAATTCGTAGAATCGAGTACTACTCGTCGTAGAAAACAGCCAACAGCAGACCTGGCACCATCAACCCCCGTAGTAGTGGCAGCGGGTCGTGCAGGTCTCCTCGATCGTGATGCGATGAAGCTGCGGCAGGGCCGGCGCGAGTTTCTGCCACAGCCAGATGGCGATCGATTCCGAGGTCGGGTTTTCGAGGCCGTCGACTTCGTTGAGAACGTAGTGATCGAGGCGCGCGATGATCGGATCGACGGCCCGCTTCAGGTCGGCGAAATCGATCAGCCAGCCGACACGCGCATCGACCGGGCCCTGCACCGCGACTTCGCCGCGAAATGAATGTCCGTGCATGCGGCGGCACTTGTGTCCCTCCGCCACATTGGGGAGATAATGTGCGGCTTCGAATCGGAAGTCCTTGACCAGCTCAACGACGTGCGCGCCCGGCATTTGGATCACATTTTGCTCGCTGGAAAGAATTGATGGCAACTGCAACGTCAGACGATCGCTCCATCGGGACCATCGTCAGGGAGCTGATGGAGAACATCTCGGCGCTCTTTCGCAGCGAGATCGCGCTGCTGAAGTGGGAGCTGAAAGACACCGCTGCCAAACTCGGCGGCGGCGCGGCGCTGTTCGCAGGCGCGGTTTTCGTGGCCCTGTTCGGGCTCGCCTTCCTCTTCGTCACCATCACCCTCGGTCTCGTCGCGCTGGGCGTGCCGGCATGGCTGTCGGCCCTGATCGTGACGGTCGTGCTGTTCGTCACCGCCGGCGTGTTAGCGCTGCTCGGAAAGAGGAAGTTTGCGGCCGCGCAGTTCGTGCCGAAGGAATCGATCGAACAGGTGAAGATCGACATCGAAGCGATCAAGGCCGACATCGCGCGCGTCAGGAGTCACTGAAATGGCCGAACATGAAAAGCAGACCATTGAGCGCGAGATCGAGCGCGCTCGCGACGGCCTCGGCAATCGCATCGACGAGCTCGATCACAAAATCCGCCGCACGCTCGACGTCAACACCTTCGCATCCGAGCACACGCCACAGCTCATGGTGGGTGGGGCGGTGGTGGGATTCCTGGTCGGCTTCGGATTTCCGAAGCCGCTGATGCGCGTGATGCAGCTCGGCGTGCCGCTGGGCCTGTTCGCATACAAGTTCATGAAGTCGCGCAACGGCTCTAACGCGTCCTGACGTAGCGCGCGCCCGGCAACGCCTTCAGCCATCCGTCCAACTCGAGTTGCAACACGGCGTTGGAGACATTCGCCACGCTGCATCCCAACTTCGACGCCAGCGCGTCGATGTGCATTGCCTCTTCGCGTGAGAACGCGTCAAGCACTTCACGCAGCGGCGATTCGGGCACAGCCGGTGCCGTTGTCTCCGGAAGACGCAATCCTCCCGGCAGCTCGTCGAGGATGTCATTCGCATCGTGTACGAGCTTCGCGCCGTACTGGATCAGGCGGTGCGTGCCTTCAGAGCCAGCCGCGAAGATCGATCCGGGAACTGCGAAGACCTCGCGTCCCTGCTCCGCCGCGGTTCTTGCGGTGATCAGCGAGCCGCTGCGGCTGGTCGCCTCGACAATGACGGTTCCGAGCGTGATGCCGGAGATCACGCGATTGCGAATGGGGAAGTTCGCGGCGAGGGGCGGCGTGGCGGGCGGGAATTCGGTCAAGACGAGTCCCTGCTCAGCGATGGCGTGCGCGAGACGCGAATGCGATCGCGGATACACGAGATCGATGCCGGTGCCGAGGACCGCGATGGTTTTGCCGCCGGCTTCGAGGGCGGCCTGATGCGACGCGGCATCGATGCCACGGGCGAGTCCGGAAACGATCGCCACGCCGGCCGACACGAGCTGCCGCGCCAGATGCGCTGCGGCATTCAATCCGTAGGCAGAGGCGCGACGCGATCCCACCATCGCCACCATCGGCCGCTGCAGCAACGACAGATCGCCGCGATAGAAAAGCGCGAACGGCGGATCGACGATCTCGCGCAACAAAGCGGGGTACTCCGCATCGACGATCGCAACCGCCTGGCCGCGAAGCGCATCGACCTGCCGCCGAAGATCGTCCTTTCGTAACGGATTCTTTACGATGTCCGCTTGATCGGAATCGATGGAGAGCAGACCCTGAAGTAGCTTCGGCGGGGCGTTCTGTGGATCGCCCAGCGGTTCAAAGTGCTCCCTGAGCAGACGAATTCGCACCGGTGTAATGAACGGAGACAGCGCGTACGCGATGCAGACATCGCGAGATAATGCATCACTCATTAGTTGATTGGTGCCGCAGGCGGAGCGGTTGTGTGGCGTGGCTACCAAAGAGAATTATAATTTCGACCGCTTTGAGCGCCAAGCCCCGTTGCCCCATCCTCCAAGGAGACCCCTCATGACGCG
>QHVX01000042.1:19105-19344 GCA_003222375.1 Acidobacteriota bacterium | reverse complement strand
AGACGGCCTCCTGCACGATCGGAAGAAACGCGAGGTTTTCCGACACGCCGCGCCATCCGCTGGTGTCGACATAAAGCCGCTGGCGGATGAATGCCGCGCGCGCGCGCAATGAAACCGGCATCGCCGCCATCAGTTTGTCGAGCGCACGTTCAGCCGCGGCGGCCAGCGGTGCGTTTCCGATGACGCGCGGCTGTGCCATCAGAAACGCGCGCAGCTCGGCCTCATCGAGTCCCGGCACG